>DASPNK010000243.1:0-2293 GCA_035626575.1 Planctomycetota bacterium
GCACGTCGTCGAGCGCGGCGTCGAGAAGAGGGAAGGTGGCGTGGGTGACGTGCCGGAAGTGCGGCGCGAAACCGAAGAGGATCGCGCGGCCCGCGCCGACGTCGGCGCGGACGACCGCGGCGCGCCCGGCGAGATGTTCGACGCCCTCCGCGTAGCCCGAAAGCCGGATCCGGTCGGACGGCGCCCATGCGTAGAGGTACTGCGGCGCCGGGGCCGAGCGCGCGCCCTCCGGCGCCGCGCTCAGCGTCCACGCTTTGCCGTTCTGGAAGATCGCGGCGGCGCCCTCGGCGCCGAGCCGCGGCCAACCGCTCGCGCGCACCGCAAGAGGCGACGTCGCGGGCGCGTCGATCAGGCGCAGCGCGGCGCCCGGGACGTCGACGCGCGTCCCTTCGGGAAGGTCGAGCAGCACGTTCCTGAGCGGAAGGCCGAGCAGGTCGATCGCCCAGGCGCAGGAGTCCTTGATGCAGACGAGCGTGCCGCCCGCGCGGACGAAGTCGCGCGCCGCGGCGGCGCCCGCGTCGCCGAGGCCGCCGCGCCGCTCGGGAGGCAGGTTGACGGCCGACGGCCCGCGGTTGAGGACGTCCCGGCCGAGGTCGGGGATCACGAGCAGCCGCGGGCCGCCCTCGATCAGCGCGGCGCGCCCGGCGGCGTCGCGCCGCACGAGGCGCGTCGCGACGTCGTCGTCGCCGAAGCGTTCGATCGAAATGCCGCGGACGTCGCAGAAAAAGCGCAGCCAGCCTTCGTCCATCGACGCCGCGGCGGAGCGATAGACGGCGCGGCGGACCGCGCGCGGCGCGCATGCGGGCGGCGCCGCGCCCGGGCCGGTCGGCGCGGCCGCGGGAGTCTCGTCGTCGCGAGTCTCCGGCGCGCGGTCGAGGCGGAGCGCTTCGAAGCCGAGAAGCGTCGGCAGGTGGTGGCAGACGACGTCGTACGGGCGCCGCAGCGCGCCGCCGTCGCGGATCTCCGGGTAAGGGACGTTCTCCAGCAGCGCCTGCGCGAAGGGGAAGAACGGTTGCCCCGCGGGCACGAACCACGCGCCGTCGGGGACCGTGCGCGCCGGGTCCGCGTCGATCAGGCCCGCCTGCGCTCCGCGCACGCGCCGGGCTTCGACGCCGCCGTACCGCAGCACCGTGGCCATGTCGGTCGCGCGCGGCCGCCCGCCGGGAAGCGCGTCCGCGCCGACGAGCGCGTAGCCCGCGAAGCCCTTCGGCGCGGCGCCGCGGGCGAGGACGTCGCGGAAGACGCCGAGCCAGGTCGCGCGCTCGCGCGCGATCGCCTTGAGCGCGGAGAGCGCGACCTCGACGTCGTAGCGCACCACGTCGGAGAGGCGCCACGGTCCGGGCGGCCAGGGGTCGGGGTTCTCGGGGCTCGCGGCCGTCCAGCGGCGCTGGACCCTCGGCGCTTCGACCGGCGTCGCCTGGCGCGCGGAGGCGATCTCAGTCAGGACCCGCACGCCCCCGTGGTAATGCACGTACGCGCGGTTGGGCGACCACGCGTCGAACAGCACGCCCGACACGACGCCCTTCAACCCGAGCGCGGCGAAGTCGCGTCGGATCGCGCCGCCGAGCGCGTCGAGACGCTCCAGCAACGCCCCGTCGACATGCGGCTCGACCGGCGCCTGGTACGGCGGAACGAAGAGGCGCGGGCCGTCTTCGGTCATCTGGTGCTGGTCGAGCGTCGCGACCGGACGCCAGCGCGCATACACGGCGTCCACGGTGAGGCGCGACTCGACCTGCGTGAACGCGTACCAGTCGCGGTTGTTGTCGTGGCCGACGTAGCGGTGGTAGAGGTCCGGCAACGGCGCGGCTTCGTACGGCGTGCCGACCCAGCGGCGGTACCAGTCGACCTGCGCGACGTAGCCGTCCGGGTTGTGGCAGGGGACGACGACCAGCACGACCGACTCCAGCGCGCGCAGGAGCTCGGGGTCGTCCGTGGTCGCAAGCCGGTGAGCCAGCGCGGGCATCGCCTGCGTCGGCCCGACCTCGTTGGAGTGGATCGAAGCCATGCAGGCGACCACCGCCTTGCCGCGGGAGACCAGCGCCTCGCCCTCGTCGGGCGCGAGGCCGCGAGGCTCCGCGAGCCGGAGGTGGTCGCGGCGGATCTCCTCGAGACGCCGCAGGTTGTCCGGGGCCGAGATCACCGCGACGAAGAACGGCCGACCCTCGGTGGTCCGCCCCGCCGCACCGTCGGGCTCGCCGCCGTCGAGGACGACGCGGTCCGACGTCGCCGCCAGCTCCCGGAAGTAGGCGACGATCTGGTCGTAGTCGGCGAGCCGGCGGTCGGCGCCGGGCTC
>DASPNK010000244.1:0-3921 GCA_035626575.1 Planctomycetota bacterium
GCCCGGGAGACGTGGGCGTCGCCGGAGTTCGACCTTCTCCGCCACCTCGGCTTCTCCGACTCCGACGTGGAGGAGGCGGAGACCTACACCTGCGGCACGCAGACGGTCGAAGGCGCGCCGCACCTCCGCGACGAAGACCTCGCGGTCTTCGACTGCGCGAACCGCTGCGGCCGCATCGGCAAGCGGTTCATCCACCACCTCGGCCACATCCGCATGATGGCCGCGGCCCAGCCGTTCATCTCCGGCGCGATCTCCAAGACGATCAACATGCCGAACGAGGTGACCGTCGAGGACATCCGCGAGGCGTACTTCGAGTCGTGGCGCCTCGGCCTCAAGGCGGTGGCGCTCTACCGCGACGGGTGCAAGGCGTCCCAGCCGCTTTCCTCGGGGAACGACAAGAAGAAGCCCGAGGCCAAGGCCGAAGAGGCGAAGCCCGAGGCCGCGCCGCCCGTCGTGTCGGCGAACGTGCTCCGGCGCCGACGGCTTCCCAAGAAGCGCTTCGGGTACACGCAGGAGGCGACGGTCGGCGGGCAGAAGGTGTACCTGCGCACCGGCAACTACGAAGACGGCACGCTCGGCGAGATCTTCATCGACATGCACAAGGAGGGCGCGGCCTTCCGGAGCATGATGAACTGCTTCGCGATCTCGGTGTCGCTCGGCCTGCAGTACGGCGTGCCGCTGGAGGACTTCGTCGACGTCTTCACCTTCACGCGGTTCGACCCGCAGGGCCCGGTGAACCACCCGAACATCAAGTGGTCCACCTCGGTGGTCGACTTCGTGTTCCGCGCGCTCGGGCTCGAGTACCTCGGGCGCACCGACTTCGTGCAGCGCAAACCCGCCGACGGCCTCGAGCCGGGTCTCGTGGCGGCGCAGCAGGAGGCGGTGAAGGAGCGCGAGGAACTGCGCAACCGGCTCAAGGACTTCGAGAAACTGGTGGAGGACTCCGGCGAAGGCAAGGCCGACGAGCCCGCCAACCGCGTCGCGGCCCTCGAGGCGGCGAAGCGCGGCGGCTCGCGCGACGCGCTCTCGGGGCAGCTCGGGCAGATGATGGGCGACGCGCCGTTCTGCGACGTCTGCGGTCACATCACCGTGCGCAACGGGGCCTGCTACAAGTGCCTGAATTGCGGTCAGAGCATGGGTTGTTCGTAGCGGGCGAGGGCGAACTGCCGCTCGGCCTCCCGCCGAGCGGCTGCTGGCCCGACGCCTGGATCCGGCGCCTTTTCGACGACGGCGCCGTGCGGCGCGACGGGGGATTCGACCCGTCGCGCGTGCAGCCCTGCTCGCTCGATCTCACGCTGGCGACCGAGGCGTGGCGCATGCCCGCCTCGGTGCTGCCCGTCGAGGAGTCGGTGCGCGATCTGATCCGCGAGTACGGCCGGCGGCCCGTCGATCTCTCCCAGCCGGCCACGCTGGATCGCGACAAGGTCTGGCTGGTGCGGCTCGCCGAGTCGTTCGCCCTTCCCGAAGGCGTCGGCGCCTACTGCAACAACAAGTCGAGCGTCGGGCGCATCGACCTGCAGACGCGCGTCGTCTGCGACCGCACGCCCCGCTACGACAAGATCCGCCGCGGCTATCGCGGCGAAGCGTGGCTGGAGATCATCCCCAAGTCGTTCGACGTCGAGCTCAAGGCCGGCGTCAGCCTGAACCAGGCGATCTTCTACGCCGACCGACGCCTCCTCGACTCGCGCGAGCTGATGCTCCTCTCCGAGCAGGAGCCGCTGGTCTGCGGTCGCGACGGCGACGCGCGCGCGCTCGACCGCGACGCCGTCGACGACGGCGTCCTGCTCACGGTCGACCTCGACCAGGAGCCCGCGGGCTTCGTGGCGCGTCGGACGTCGAGCGAGCTCTCGCTGCTGCCGGGGGCCTTCAACGACCCGACGGAGTTCTTCGAACCCATCCCGCGTCCGAAAGACGGCAAGCTGTGGTTGCAGCGCGGCCGCTTCTACATCCTCTCGACGCGCGAGCGCGTCCGCATCCCGCCCGACTTCGCCGTCGAGATGCTGCCTTACGAGACGACGGCGGGGGAGTTCCGCGCCCACTACGCGGGGTTCTTCGACCCCGGCTTCGGCTGGTCGCCGGAAGGCCGCGGCCGCGGCGCGGCGGCGGTGCTCGAAGTGCGGCCGTACGACGACGACCTGATCCTTCGGCACGGCCAACCGATCTGCAAGCTCGCTTACGAAACGCTCGCCGCCGCGCCGCAGCGGTCTTACGGCGCCGCCGCCGGCAGCCACTATCACGATCAGTCGGGGCCGCGCCTCTCGCGCTTCTTCGCTCCCCGGGCCGCGCACGCATGAACTCGTCCGCCTCCGACGCGCAGCCCGCGTTTCCGTACGCCCGACACGTCTTCGTCTGCGTCAACCGGCGGCCGCCGGGCGCGCCCCGCGGCTGCTGCGCGGAGCGCGGCGCCGAAGAAGTCCGCGACCGCCTCAAGGCCGCGGCGAAGGAGGCGCGCCTCCCGACGAAGGTCCGGATCAACGCCGCAGGTTGCCTCGACTTCTGCGAGCAGGGCGTGACCGTCGCCGTCTACCCCGAGAACGTCTGGTACGGAGGCGTCACGATCGCCGACGTCCCGGAGATCGTCGCCTCCCATCTCCGCGACGGCCGTCCGATCGAACGCCTCCGCATTCCGCCGCGGATTCTCGAGCGCAGGGACGGCTGAGGCGCGCCGCCCCGATCGAGGGGCGGCGTTCTCCCGCGGGGTCAGCCCGCGCCGCCGCGGCGGACGAAGGGCGGCGAGACCACGATCCAAGGCGCGAGGTCGGCGTCGAGCACGACGGCGCCCGGCGTCGCGGCCGGACCCTTGAGGACGGCGAACGAGATCGGGCGGCCGAGGACGGGGGAGCGGACGCCCGACAGGGCCACGCCGGCGTCGCCGCCGTTCTCCGCGCGGAGCGCGCCGCCCGGCCGCAGCGGTTCGCCTTCGCCGATGAGGCCGAGGAGGCGCTTGCGCGGCCGGCCGAGGTACTGCTGCTTCGCCACCACCTCCTGGCCGGCGTAGCAGCCCTTGGTGAACGACACCGTGGCGTCGAGACGCCCGGTCTCGGCCGGCAGGAGGTCTTCGTCGACGTCGACGCCGTAGCGCGGGCGACCCGCTTCGACGCGGAGGATCTCGAACGCGTCGTCGCCGGCCGGCGCGGCGCCGGCCGCCTCGAGCGCGGCCAGAAAGCGCTCGACGCGGTCGCCCTGGGGCGACGGCGCGTCGCGGTAGAGCCGCACGTCGAAACCGGTCTCGCCCGTCTCTTCGTTCGCCGTCACGATCCAGCGCGCCCCGTCGGCGCGGTATGCGCCGACGTGGTCTTCGGCGCGGGGGAGCAGCACGCCCGGAAGCGCGGCCTCGAGCGTCGCGGCGGCCTGCGGGCCGGCCACGTGCCAGGATGCGGCGGGAAGTGCGTCGTCGATCGTCACGTCTTCGGTGATGACGAACTTGCGCAGCCGCTTCTTGACGACGCCCGCGCACGAGGGGTCCGCTTCGACGAGGATCGCGTCGTCGAGGACGAAGAACCGGAGCGCCCCGAGATTCCGGCCGCGGGGGTCGAGCAGCCACGCCTGCCCGCCGGCGCCCGCCGCTTTGCCCTTCACGTCCTGGGTGCACTGACCGTGGAGGTACTTCGCGCGGTCGGCTCCGCCCAGCTCGAACGTCTCGCCCCGCGGGGAGCGGTCGAAGTACGCCGCGCGCGCCCGGGCGGTCCGCGCCTCGGCCTCCGGCCCGGCGGCGAAGCGCACGAGGGTCGGTCGGCCGCAACGCGTCTCGACGATTCCTCCCCGGCGGACGAGGGCTTCCCGAAGTCGGTCTGCGGCATCGGTCATCGCGCGCGGCTCCCGGCGGACGGCGGACTCGGCCGACGGCGTCGGCCTTCGTAACCTTCGGCGGCGCCGCGGCGGCCGCGAAGAGCGGCCGGGCGCGTCCGAGGGGCGGCCCAA
>DASPNK010000245.1:0-3863 GCA_035626575.1 Planctomycetota bacterium
GACGTCCGCGAGCTTCTCGAAGAGCTCCGCGCCGGCCGCATGATCATCCTCGTCGACGACGAGGATCGCGAAAACGAAGGCGACCTCGTCTTCGCCGCCCAGTTCACCACGCCGGAGAAGATCAACTTTCTCCTCTCCAAGGCGCGCGGCGAGCTGTGCCTCGCCCTCGACGACGCCCTCTGCGACAAGCTCCAGCTGCCGTTGCAGACCGCGCAGGCGACCAACCGCTTCGGCACCGCGTTCACCGTCACCATCGAAGCCGCGCGGGGCGTCACGACCGGCATCTCGGTGAAGGACCGCGCGACCACGATCCTCGCCGCCGTCCATCCCGACGCGGTCGCCGCCGACCTCGTCCGGCCGGGCCACGTCCACCCTCTGCGCGCGCGGCCGGGCGGCGTCCTCGTCCGGCCCGGCCAGACCGAAGGCTCGGTCGACCTCTGCCGCATGGCGGGCCTGCGCCCCGCCGCGGTGATCATGGAGATCCTCAAGGAGGACGGCGTCCCCGCCCGGCGCCCCGAGCTCGACCGCTTCGCCGCCCGCCACGGGCTGAAGATGGGGACCATCGCCGACCTCGTGGCCTACCGCCGGCGCCACGAGCGCCTCGTCACGCGGATGGCGTCGGTCAAGCTGCCGACCCCGCACGGCGACTTCGACCTTCACGTCTACACCTCGCCGTACGACCACGACTCGCACCTCGCGCTGACGCGCGGCATCCCCCTCCCCGCCGACGGCGGTCCCGGAGAGCCGATCGAGGACGCCGTCCTCGGCCGCGTCCACTCCGAATGCCTCACCGGCGACGTCTTTCATTCCCGCCGGTGCGATTGCGGCGCGCAGCTCGAAGCCGCGCTCGCCCGCATCGCGCAGGAGCCCCGCGCGTTCCTCCTCTACATGCGCCAGGAGGGCCGCGGCATCGGGCTCCTCAACAAGCTCAAGAGCTACGCGCTCCAGGACAGCCGCGGCCTCGACACGGTCGAAGCCAACCTCGCTCTCGGATTCCGCCCCGACGAGCGCAACTACGGGACGGGGTCGTCGATCCTCTTCGACCTCGGGCTGCGCCGGATCCGCCTCCTCACCAACAACCCGTCCAAGCGCGCCGCTCTGGCGGGGTACGGGCTCGAAATCACCGATCGCGAGCCCCTCTCCGTCGGCCGTAACCCGGACAACGAGCGGTACTTGACGACGAAGCAGAAGAAGCTCGGCCACCTCTTCTGACCGCGGGCCGGGGCGACGGCGCCGCGGCGGCGGCCGGAAGAGGCGCCGGAGGGGAATTGCTCGGGGGCTTCCGGCGGTCCAGCCTCCGTTCCCAAGCCCCCCGACGTGCGTTCCGTCCCGCCCGAGACCGACATGCCCACTCCCCTCTCCCGCGAGCAGGCGCTGCGCCTCATGCACCGCGCGCTCGACGTCCCGCCGACCCCCGCCGAGCGGGACGCGCTCGACCGCGCCCTCGCGGGCGACCCGACCCTCGCCGCCGAGCGCGACGCCTGGTTGCGGCTCCGGGCGGAGCTGCGCGCCGACGCCGCCGCGACCACGGTCCGCCCCGGCCTCGCCGCGGAGATCGCCGCCGCCGCCCGTCGCGGCCCGGCCCCGGTGATCGTCGGCCCCTGGCGGCGGGCGGCGGGAGTCGCGGCGGCGACGCTCGTCGCGGCCGCGCTGTTCGGGCTCGGCCACGCCTCGGCGCGCAACGTCACCACCGTGACGGCCGGCCCCGCGACGCACGCCGTCAACGAAGCCGCGACGCTCGACTCCCTGAAGAAGATGGGTCTGTCCGACGCGGCGGCCGACGCGGTCCTCGAAGTGCGCCGGGACTACGAATCGAAGCGACGCGACGCCGTGAGCGAGGCGACGCGCCGCCTCGACCGCGAGGAGCGCGAGGCGATCTGGCGTCGGCTGTCCGAGGAGGATCGGGCCCGCTGGCGCGCCCACGACCCCGACGTCATGCCGAAGGAGCCCGCCGAGGGCCGTTGACGTATCGACGCACGGGCCGGGAGGCCGGGGCGCCGCGCGCGGCGCCTGATACCATCCCGCCCGCGGCGCCCGCCGCGCCCCCGAAGGGACGGCGGGCGTTTTCGTCCGCGCCGGCCTCGAGCGCCGGCAGCAAGAGGAGCGCATGGCGAGAGCCACCGGGATCGAGATCGGAGAGACGGCGGTCGCCGTCGTCGAGCTGGAAGGGTCGCCGAAGAAGTTCCGGGTGGCCGGCGCGGCGCGGGTTCGGATCGAAGAGACGGAGGGCGGCGAAGATCGGCTGAAGGCCGCCGCCGCGGCGCTCAAGCAGGCGCTCCGCCAGTCCAAGGCCCGCCGCGAGCAGGTCGTGCTCTCGGTGCGGTCCGGGCACGCCGTCATCCGCGAGATCTCGCTCCCCTTCACCGACCTCGAGCAGATCCGCAAGGTCATCAAGTTCGAGTCGGAGAGCCATCTCCACTCCTGCGACATCGACGACGTCGTCGTGGGCTTCCACAAGACGTCGGAGGCGGCCGGCCGCAGCCGCGTGCTGATCTTCGCGGTGCGGAAGACCGACCTCCGCGACGCGCTCGACGTGGCCGACCGCTGCGGCGTCGATCCGTTGCACGTCACGCTCGACGCCGCGGGCCTCTTCAACCTCTGGCGCGCCCTGCCGCCGGGCGGCGGCGATGCGCCGGTCGCGCTGGCGGAGGTCGACGACAAGACCACGACGGCGGTCGTCGCCGTCGGCGACCGCGTGCGCCTCGTGCGCACCATCCGCCTCGGCGTCGACTCCGTCGCGCGCGGCGTCGCCGCCGAGATGGGCGTCGACGAAGCGAAGGCCAGACGCGAATCCAAGGCCTACGCGGAGAAGGCGGCCCTTCCCTTCGGGACCGGCGGCATGCCGGTCGGCTTCGCCGACGAGCCCGCGGGCGACCTGAAGCGCGAGATCGTCCGCGAGGGCCACGGCGCCTTCGCGACGAAGCTGGCCGGCGAACTGCGGCGCTCCGCGTCGTCGGTGCTGCTCGACGGGCGGCTGCAGGGGGTGTGGCTCACCGGCGTCGGCGCGCGGACCCCGGGCCTCGAAGGCGCGCTCGCCGAAGAGTTCGGCGTGCCGGTGAAGGTCCTCGATCCGCTCGAGGGCGTCGAACACCGCCTCAAGCCCGAAGACGTCGACGGCCTCGCCACCGGCGCGGGCCTCGCGCTCGCAGGGCTCGGCCAGGACGCGCTCGGGCTCGACTTCCGGCAGGAGGAGTTCCGTTTCTCGCGCAAGTTCGACCGCGTCAAGACGCCGCTGTCGCTCGGCCTCCTCTTCCTCTTCGGGCTCCTCGCCTTCCTGTGCATCGGCGAGCACCTCGAGAGCCGCCACCTCAAGGAGAAGCAGCAGATCGTCGGGACGACGGCGCGCACGCTGGCGCGCAACCACCTGCTCCCCCTCGCCAAAGATCCCGACCTGCTGCGCGTCGTCGGCCTCAAGGGGCCCGACGAGATCGAGAACCTCCTCGAGCTCGACGACTCCGTCATCGTCGCGCGCCTCATCAACCGCGCGTCGGATCTCTCCGACAACATCTCCGAGAACTACGGCTGGAAGCCGGGCGAGAAGGTCGCCACCGCCGAGAAGCTCACGACTTCGGCGATGACCCGGCTCGCGGAGTGGATCAAGGCGCTGAGCCGCGCGAAGGCGGGCGACCTGGGACCGTTCACCATCGAAAAACTGCGGGTGACGGACCAGGAGGTCACCTGGGACATGGACGTGCAGGACTCGACGCGCTGGGCGATCCTCGACGAGGAGTTCTCCAAGCTCGAAGGCGCGCCCAAGGCGACGCGCGGCAGCGACCGCCCGAGCCAGTCGGCGGCCGGCATGCGGCGCTTCGAGCAGTGCAAGCTCGAGTGGCCCAGGAAGGACTCTTGACGACCATGGCCGT
>DASPNK010000246.1:0-3997 GCA_035626575.1 Planctomycetota bacterium
CGACGCCGGGGGCGACCCCGCCCGCGCCGATATGGGACGCGACGGCGCGCCTCGCCGAGCTGCGCGGCCCGACGCCGCCGACGGACGCCGCGGCCGCGTGGGCCCTCCGCGAAAAAGTCGAGCGCGAGGCCGACGTCTGGACGGTGCGCAACGCGCCGGCCGGCGCGGTCGCGGCGCTCAAGGACGCGTCGGCGAAGCTGACGGAGGAGGCGCTGCGCTTCGATCCGGAGTTCGCCGCAGCGCGCGACCTTCGCGGCGAGGTCCGCTACCGCGACGAGCTCGCGCCCTTCCTCGAGGCGAGCTGGCTCGACGCGCGGGAGCGCGACAAGGCGCGCACCGCCCACCTCTGGGCGATGAATAAGGCGTGGCTGACGCGCGCCGAATACGACCAGCGCGTCAAGGCGACGCTGGCCGCGCACGGCGCGACGCTGAAGGAGCGCGAGGCGATGATGGCGTCGCCCTACGGCGTCGCCGCGACGAAGCTCATCGAAGAGACCGTCGCCGACCTCGCGAAGCACTTCCCCGACGGGCCGAAGTTCATCCCGGAGATCGCGAAGCCTTACGTGATCTTCGTGGAGGAGAACGCTTCGTGGGACGCGAGGCTCCAGGCGCGTCAGTGCGTGGACCCGCTGCTCGAGCTCGAAGCGACGTTCTTCGACCTGTACCAGAAGTTCGGGCTCGTGCGCCTCGACCGCCCGGTGCCGGTGCTCTTCTTCCGCGACCGCGAGCGCTACGAGGACTTCAGCAGGAAGTCGGGCAACCCCGTCGGTCCGGGCGTCATCGCCTACTTCGACTGGACGACCGGCCGCCTGGTCCTCAACGACGGTCCCCACGGCGATTACACGACGCGCCTGCACGAGGGCGCCCACCAGCTGATGTTCGCGTACACCAAGCGGGACAAGCCGCTCGAGCTGAAGGAGTTCCTGAAGCAGAGCTACTGGTTCCACGAGGGCATCGCGGAATGGTTCGGCGGCAGCACGCGCGTGAACGTCGACGGCAAGTGGAAATACGAGGTCGGCAACCTGCAGGTCGACCGCATCACCGAGACGATCGGCGGGATCGATCGCGGACGTCGCTTCCGGTTGCCCGCCCTTCTCGGCTTGACCTACGGCGATCGCCCCAGGCTGAACATCGGCCAGACCGTCCTGACGTACGCGCAGGGTTGGCTCGTCTGCTACTTCTGCAACCACTTCAACGTCGACGAGCGCGGCATGGTGGTCCTCGGCAAGCCCGGCAAATACGCCGCCGGCTTCGAGAAGTACCTCCACGCCGAGCTCCACGGAAAGACCGGCAAGAAGACGTTCATGGAGTGCCTCGAGCTCGACGACGCGAAGCTGGACGCGATGGCCGACGAGTTCGACCTCTACACCGAGTGGGTGCTGCACAAGATCAAGCTGCGCCAGTTCAAGGATAAGAAGCTCATCCCCTGGAACGAGGTGACGAGCAAGAGAGGCGAGAAGACCGGCGAAGAGCAGGACGACCTGCTGGACCGCTCGAAGGTCAAGAAGGGCGAATGACCGTCGCCCGCGCGGCGGCCGCCCGCCGCGCGTCCGCCCGGAGGGGGCTTTGCCTCCGGGGCCGCCCCGGCGCTACGTTGACCGTCCCCCGAACGAGATCGCGTTTATGACGACCGACCCCATGTATTGCTCCGCCTGCGGCGCGAGCCGCACTCCCGCCGACGCCGGCGCCGCGTGCCCGGCCTGCGGCGCCGACGCCCGTCCCGTCGCGAAGCCCGTGGCGCGCCCCGTAGCCAAGCCGGTCGCCAAGCCCGTGGCGCGGCCGACCGCGACGCCCGTCGCCCCGCCGCCCGCCCGCGCGTCGAGCGAGGGAGACGCCCGCGCGGTCGCGGCCGTCAGGCGCCCGGTCCGCGCCGCGCCTCCCGCCGCCGCGGCGGCCGTCGGAGATGAAGAGACCGCGCCTCAGCCGGAGCGACGCGCGCACACGCGGGTGATGTCGGCGCCGCGGCCGGACTTCGCCCCGAAGAAGAAGCCGCCGATCGTGTTCTTCGCCCTCGTCGGGCTGGTCGTCGTCGGCGCGGCGGTCGCATTCATCATGGCCGGCGGCGACGACGCTCCCGAGACGCCGCCCGTGGTCGGCGGCGGCGACGTGCGGCCCGCGGCGCAGCCGGATCCGTCCGCCCCGCGTTTCGATGCGGACCGCGCCGCCGCGGACGCGCTCAAGGGTGCGACCGGGTCCGAGCCGGAACGCTTCGCCAAAGCCGCCGACGAGCTCGCGGCGAAGGCCGCCGCCCTGCGCGAGCAGGGCGCGTCCGCCGACGACGTGAGCAAGCTCGAGGACGCGGCGCGCCGGGCCCGCGAGAGCGCGCTGACGGCGGATCCGAACAACGCCGAGGCGCGGCTCGCGCGCGGCGAGACGCGCTACGACGACGCGTTGGCGCCCTTCCTCAACGCCACCTACATTCCCGAGTTCGACCGCAACGACATCGCCGAGTGGCACCGCATGCTCTCGCTCGCGGCGGCGACCAACGGCGGATGGGTGAAGAAGAGCGAGTTCGACGCCAAAGCGAAGCCGACGCTCGACAAGTACGCCGAGGTCCGCAAGCGCTACGACGAGCTCGCGGCGGCGGATTTCGGGCAGAAGGCGAAGGCGATGGCGGAGGCGACCATCGCCGACGTCTCCGGCGTGTTCGAAGGCAAGGCGACGTTCCAGTGGTTCATCCACCCGGATTACACGCCGTACCTCGTCATCATCGAGGAGAGCCCGGCGTGGAACCCGTCGTCGGTGGTCGAGAAGGACGTGTTCAAGCCGCTGCGCGAGCTGCACGGACTCTTCCTCGAGCAATACCGCGAGTCCAACAATCTCACGCCGCTGAAGGACCCGGTGCCGGTCATCTTCTTCGAGTCCGACCCCCGCTATAAGGCCTATAACGAGTCGCGCGGGTTCACGGACAAGAACGTTCTCGCGCACTTCGAGCCGCAATCCGGACGCCTGGTGCTGCACCGCAACTGCACGCACCGGACGGTCATGCACGAAGGCACGCACCAGCTGTTCTCGCGGTATGCGAAGAACAAGGTCGCGCACCACCGGCAGTCGTTCTGGTTCGAAGAAGGCATCGCCGAGTGGTTCGGCGGCGCGAACCGCATCGCCGCCGAAAACGGCCAGTGGCGCTACGAGATCGGCGTCATGCATCCCGGCCGCATCGGCGCCATGCGCGGCATGAAGGAAGACAAGTACTTCAAGATCCGCGACCTGGTGAATCTCACCTACGCCGACCGGGACAAGTGGAAGCAGCAGGGCGGCGAAGGGCAGACCCGCATCCTCCTCGTCTACGAGCAGGGCTGGTTCCTCATCTACTTCCTCAACTACTTCGACGTGACGCCCGACGGCTACGTCAAGTTCGGCAAGGGCAAATACGCCGACGCGTGGGACACCTACGTGAAGGGCGAGCTCAACGGCGTCACCGGCCGCAAGGCGTTCGAAGCGGCGATCGGCCTCGACAGCGACGAGAAGTGGGCGAAGCTCGAGAAGGAGTATCTCGACTACTTCGACTTCGTGAACAAGAAGATCACGCTCAACCACCGCAAGGACGACCGCCTCGTCCCGTGGAACGAATACAAGAACAAGCGCGGCGAGGCGACCGGCGAAAAGGACGACGACCTGCTCGTCGACCCGAGGAAGAAAGAGCGCGAGGCGCGCGAAGCCGCCGAGCGCGCCGAGAAGGAAAAGTCGGGCGAGAAGTAGCCAAGCCGGTCGACGGAGCGCAGCGCAGCGACGTCGACCGCGCGGGGCGGTCAACCGGACAGGACCGCAGCGGCCCGCGCCCGTAGCGCAGCGGAGGGACGGCCCTGCTTCGTCGGACTTCCGCGGTGCCGGGGTCGGCCGCCGACCGACGATGCGGGCGCGTCCTCGGAGGCTACGCCTCCTCGGCACGGCGCTCCGCGGTCCTCGCGGGGCACGGCACAGGTTCTTCACCCGGCGCGCGTCGCAAGAACCGCCGGCGGCGCTCGCCGCTTGGACCGCAGGTCCGCGCCCGAAG
>DASPNK010000247.1:0-3792 GCA_035626575.1 Planctomycetota bacterium
CGGCGGTCCAGGCGCCGGCCGCCGATCGGCGCCGGCCGCATGGACCGCGGAGGCCCGGCGCGGCGCGCGGCGCCGCACCGGCCCCGCATCGTGAACCTTCCGCAGACCTCGACGCGGCGCCGATCGCCCTGCGGCGGCCCGAGGAGCGCAGCTCCGCCTACCGCAGTTTTTCGAACTCGTCGCCGGGGGTCCAGCGCGGAGGCGCGGGAGCGTCGGCGACGTCGCGCAACGCGAGCGACATCAGCTTCAGGTCTTCGACGGCGCCCTCGAGGTTCCAGCGGGCGTCGAAGGCGTCGCTCGGCTGGTGGTAGTGGAGCGCGGTGTACGACATCTGAATGCTGCGCCGCGTCTCCGCGTCGTCGACGAAATCGCGTCCCGCCTTCAGGTACACCGAGGGCACGCCGACGCGCGCGAAGGAGAAGTGGTCCGACCGATAGAAGGTCCCCTTCTCCGGCTCCGGGTCGGGGACGATGCGCCGCCCCTGCCGCGCGGCGGCGCGCTCGACGACGTCGACCAGGGAGCTCTTGCCGTGGCCGACGAGGGCGACGTCGCGCGTGCGGCCCCAGATGTTCACGCCGTCGATGTTGAAGTTCGCGACGATCGCCTTGATCGGCACGGTCGGGTTCCGCGCGTAGTGCTCCGACCCGAGGAGGCCGGACTCCTCCGCCGTCACGCCGAGGAACAGCACGGAGCGCTTCGGGCGCGCGCCGCCCGCGGTCCACGCGCGCGCGAGCGCGAGCATCGCCGCCGTCCCCGAGGCGTTGTCCAAAGCGCCGTTGTAGATCTCGTCGCCTCCCTTCGCCGGCCCGCGCCCGAGATGGTCGAAGTGCGCCGTGACGGCGACGTATTCGTCCCGCAGCTTCGGGTCCGACCCGCGAAGCACGCCGACCACGTTGCCCGACTCGAACGTGCGGACCTTGTTCGCGGCGCGGACGGAGGCGGTCACGCCCAGCGGCGTCGGACGGAAGGCGCGCGATTCGGCGTCGCGCCGGAGCGCGTCGAGGTCCTTGCCGCCCGCGGCGGCAAGCTTGCGGGCCGCCTCTTCGGAGATCCACGCCGCGATCCGCAGCCCGCTCCGCTCGGCGCTCGGCAGGTTGAACCGCTCCTGGCCGTGGTTCGACTGGATGACCTGGAACGGATAGCTCGCCGACGGCGTGGTGTGGATGAGCAGCGCGCCGATCGCCCCGCGGCGCGCGGCCTCCTCGAACTTGTAGGTCCAGCGCCCGTAGTAGAGGCGCGTCTTGCCGGCGAAGAGCGACGGGTCCGACGAAGGGTCGTCGTTCATCACGACCACGACCTTCCCGCGTACGTCGACGTCCTTGAAGTCGTCCCAGTTCTGCTCCGGCGCGGTGATGCCGTAGCCGACGAACACCGTCTCCGCCTTGTCCCAGGCGAGCGTCGGCGATTCGGTCCAGGGGAAGACCACGTAGTCGTCGGGCGCCTGGAACGTTTCGGCGCCGTTCGGCCCCGCGACGGATAACGGCTCGACCAGCGTCGCCGTCATCCCGACGATCGGCGTCGGTTGCTCGTAGCTCCCGCCGACCCCGCCCGGCGCCAGCCCCGCCGCCCGGAACTCCGCCGCAAGGTAGGCGCGCGCGAGGGCGTCGCCGCGCGACCCGGGTCCCCGGCCCTCGAAGAGATCGTCGGCGAGAAACGCGAGCGGGCCGGCGATCGCGTCGACGGTGATGCGCGTCTCGACGTCGGCCGCGCCCGCCGCGGCGCTCGCGGGCGCCGGATCGCGGGGGCGCGAACGTCCGGCGTCGCGCTCGGAGGCGCAACCGGCGAGGGTCAGGAACAGGCAGACCGCGGTGCGGCAGGAGGTACGGGGCATGGCGGCGGAGGATACACGCCGCAGGCGCAAGGCGACTCGCCCGCGCGCGCAGGCCGCCCGCGCCGCGGCCGGCGCGCCCCGGAAATGCGACGGGCGCGGGACGTCGGTCGACGTCTCGCGCCCGTGCGAAAGGTTCGGCGTGCGCCGATCAGTTCTTCGACGTGGCCTCGCCGCGGGCGTAGGGGTCGACCTTGAAGGCGGGCTTCAGCAGGTCGGCTTCCTTCGTCTGGAGCTTGGCCTTCTCGACGTTGAGCTTGGCCGTCTCCTCCTGGCACTCCTTGATCGCGTTCTTCGCGCGCTCGCAGGGGTGCTTGACCATGTGCTCTTCGTGCTCCTTGACCTCGGCCTCGAGATCCGACAGGCGTCCGGCGACCTTGTCGAAGTCCTTGAGGAAGAGGCCGTAGTCGCGCACGTGCTGGTCGAGAGGCTTCTTCCAGTACGCGTTCGCGGCCTTGAGCATCGCGCGGTACACGCCGTCGGGCCCGTGCTCGCGCCCTTCGAGCTTCGCGACTTCCTTGCCCGCCGCGTCGATCAGCAGCAGCGTCGGCGTGACCTTCGCGTAGCGCTTGCGATCGTCGTCCGAGTCGAAGTCTTCGACGTAGATCTTCACGCAGTCGAAGTAGCGCGACGCGATCGCCACGTTCTCCGAGTCGAAGAGCTTCTTCTCGAGCTTGGAGTCGGGCTCCTGGCTCACGAACCACACCATCGCCGGGCGCGGATTGCGCTGATCCGCCGGCAGCGCCGACTGATCAAACAGCGTGCTCAGCGGCAGCGTCTGCCGGCCGTAGCCTTCCTTCACCGTCGTGGGAAGCCGCTTGGACTCCCAGGCGATCTCCATCCGCTTCGCCGTCTCGTCCGAGCGGACCACCTTGCCGCCGCTGGCTCTCGCCGATCCCCCACGCCCGCCGGGCGTGGCTGCTCTGCGAGGGCCTCAGCATTGCGCGAACGTAGAGCCCGCGACCAGCGCCAGAAGCACTGGAAGGAGCACGAACTGTCTCCGGAATTTCATGAGCCGGACCTTTCCGGACGCCGCTGGAACTCGGCGCCGCCGAATCTGCGATGCAGGGACCCGTCGGGTGATCGGCGCAAAGCCTATCCTGAAGACCGCGCCTCCGTGAAGAGATCGACGGCGGCGGGCCGTTTTTTTCACCGGGGTTCCCGGAACGGCTCGGAAACAGTCCGGTCCGGCGGAACCCGGGACCCGGTCAGGACCTTCGGATTCAGCGCCCTTCGGGGCCGTCGGCCAGCCGGCGGGCCTCCTGGAGGCGGGCGCCGACGTCCTCCTCCCGGCCTCCGAGCCGGAGGAAGACGCGGTACTCCTCGACGGCCTTTTCGTACTCGCCGGCGTGGAACGCCGTATCGGCCGCCATCAGGGCTTCCCGCCGCGCGAGGTCGTCCCGGCCGTTTCGCCACACCGTGACGCCGGCGAGGCCGGTCACGGAGGCGAAGGCCAGCAGGAGCCCCGCGGCGACCGTGGTCTGGGCGCCCTTCAGCTTCCGCCGCCACCGGGCGAAACCGGGGCGGTGCGCCAGGATCGGCTGGCGGAGGCGGAGCCGCTTGAGGTCGGCCGCCATCTCCCCCGCCGAGGCGTAGCGGTGCTCGGGGCGCTTGGCCATCGCCTTCAGCACCACCGTCTCGAGGTCGACCGGGAGGTCGCGCACGACCGAGCGCGGGGACGGCGGCTCCTCCTCGACGACGGCGTGCAGGATGGCCGTGGTGTCGCGGTCGTCGAACGGGCGCGTCAGCGTCAGCAGTTCGTAAAGCGTCACGCCGAGCGAGTACACGTCGCTCCGCTGATCCGTCTGGCGGCGGAGGCCCTTCACCTGCTCGGGCGACATGTATTGCGCCGTGCCCAGCACGGTGCGCCCGTCGCAGAAAGTACGGTCGTCGGCCAGGTCGCGGACGAGGCCGAAGTCGAGGAGCCACGGCTCCCCGTCGCGATCCACCAGGATGTTCCCGGG
>DASPNK010000248.1:0-6956 GCA_035626575.1 Planctomycetota bacterium
GACCGGCGAGTCGGTCTTCGACCGCCTCAAGGAGCGGGTCCGCCGCGAGCTGCTGGTGGTCAAGCTCTTCGGCGTCGTCCGCGAGCAGCTGACGCGGCCGGACTCCGCGCCGACGTTCGAGCAGATCCGCGACCTGTACGACTTCAAGCTCTCGCCGCCGGTCAAGCTCGACGCGGCGAAGACCGTCACGCAGCCCGAATTCGGGTCTCCCGCGGCGTCGGCCGCGATCTTCGAGGGGTTCCGCACCGGCGCGCTGAAGCCGGGCGACGTCCTCGACTACGCGGCCGAGCCCAAGGTCGCGAAGGGCGCGGTCGACGAGCCGGGCCGCAGCGTCTCCATCTGGCGCGTGCTCGGGCGTCGCGAAGCGCGCGATCCGACCATCGACGATCCGGGCGTGCTCGACAAGGCGATCGCCAAGTACAAGGAAAAGAAGCGGCAGGACGAGGTGAAGCGCCTCGCCGAAGAGTTCCGCAAGGCGGTCGAAGAGAAGACCGCCGCGGCCGCGAAGCCCGCCGAAGAGAAGGCCGAGGCCGACGCGAAGGCGGCGATCGAGGCCGAGATCTCCAAGCAGGGGCTTTCGCGCGACGACCCGCAGCACAAGGCGAAGATCGTTTCGCTCGAAGCGCAGGAGAACGCGAAGAAGGCGGCGGCGGTCGCCGAAGCGCGCGCCGCCGCGGAGCCGGAGGCGTTCCGCGCCGTCGCCGGCGAAAAGAGCTACGTCGTCCGCGAGACCGGCTGGATGCGGAAGAACGTCGCGCGCCCGGCCCAGTTCCGCGCCGAAGACGCGGAAACGCTCTCCCTCGACGAGAAGCTCGCGCGCTTCTTCCGGAAGCCGATCCGCATGAACCAGCTCGCCGCGCTGAAGGCGGGCCGGATGGGCCAGGTCGATCTCGAGCCGGCCTGGGCCGCAGCGGCCGTGTCGCGTCTCGTCGAAAGGCGCGAGCCGAAGCCGACCGACCTTTACGCCCTCTCCGAGGCGCAGATGTCGCAGCTCAAGCGCGCCGCCGCGCCGACGACGCCGGTGTCGTGGAACTACGAGGCGTTCAAGTCGCCCCAATGGTTCCACCTCGACGCCCCGAACCTCGAAGAAGCGCGGAAAGAGCGCGCCGACCGCGCCGCCCGCGACGCCGAGCGCACGCGCCGCGAAGAGGAGCGCAAGAACGAGACCAAGCGCCGCCGCGCCGCGAAGCTGGTCGAGGATTTCCGCGACCCCGCCTCGCCGATCAAATCGGGCGAGGGGTGGTAGATCGATTCCGCGCCGCTCGCGGCGCGGCGGTTTCCTGATTGCGCGCCGCTCGCGGCGCGCCGGTTTTCTGACAGCGCGCCGCTCGCGGCGCGCCGACTTCATGATGCGGCTTGCGCCGCGCGGTCGTCGGTGCTCGACGCAACTTTGACGATTCGTCGCTGAACGATTGCGCGTCGCTTACGGCGCGCCTTGTTCACGAAGCGGCTTGCGCCGCGGCGGGACGTCGGCGTGCGACGGGGCCTGGACCGCGGACCGCCGTGCCGAGCGGAGCGAGGACGCGGCCGCATCGTCGATCTGCGGCGGCGGTTGAAGGACTGCGCGGCGATCGACGGCGGCCGCGCCCTTTCGAGGGCCTACGCCTTCGTCGTCTTCGGGCGGCGCGGGGGGACGGGATCCTCGCCGTGGCGGCAGAAGGGGTGGCAGCGGGCGAGGCGGGCGAGGCCGAGGGCGGCGCCGCGGAAGGCGCCGTGGACGCGGAGCGCCTCGGCCATGTAGGCGCTGCACGACGGCGTGAAGCGGCAAACCTGCGGGAGCCAAGGGGCGACGGTCTTCTGATAGACGCGCACCGCGGCGATCAGGCCGCGCGCGAGGACGCTCACGGGCGCTCCCTGGCGAGGAAGCGCGCCGTCAACGCGTCGAACGACGCCGAGGCGGCGGCGAAGTCGGCGGCGCGTGCGCGGTCGCGCGGCGCGACGACGAAGTCGTAGCCGGCGGGGAGCGCGCCGCGACGCGCGCGGAAGATCTCCTTCACGACCCGCTTGATGCGGTTGCGCCCGACGGCGCCCAGTCCGCGGATCGGGACCACGAGCCCGAGGCGGGCCGGACCCGCGCCGGTGCGGCGCCAGGCCAGCTCGAGCACGTCGTCGCGCACGGAGCGCCGCGCCGCCCGGACCGCGAGATACTCGCGCCGCTTGCGCACGCGGACCTCGGGCGGGAATCCGGCGGAATCGGGCATCGCGCGCCATGGTACGTCGCCCGGCGGCGCGTCGTCCGGCGCGGGGGCCGGTGCTACGCTCGCGCCTTACCGCGAGACCCCGCATGACCGTCGAAGTCCTCAATGTGATCGCCGGCGCGCGCCTGTCGGCCGCGAGCGGCGCCGTGATCGAGCGCCGCAACCCCGCCGACCGGCGGGACCTCGTTTCGGTCGCGCCCGCGTCCGGCGAGGCCGACGTGGATCGCGCGGTCGCCGCCGCCGCCGAAGCGTTCCGGACCTGGCGCCTCGTGCCTGCGCCGCGCCGCGGACTGATGCTGGCCGAGGCCGGTCGGATCCTCGCCTCGCGGAAGGAGGAGGTCGCGCGGCTCATGACCCGCGAGATGGGCAAGCCGCTGCCCGAAGCGCGGGGCGACGTCCAGGAGGCGATCGACACGACCCTGCTGACCGCGGCCGAAGGGCGGCGCCTCAACGGCGACACCGCGCCCTGCGAGCTGCCGAACAAGTTCGGCATGTCGATCCGCCAGCCGGTCGGCGTGTGCGCGATGATCACGCCCTGGAACTTCCCGGTCGCGATTCCTTCCTGGAAGATCCTGCCCGCGCTGGTCTGCGGGAATACCGTCGTGTTGAAGCCCTCCGAACTGACGCCCGCGTGCGCGGAGGCGTTCGTCTCGGCGCTGGTCGAAGCGGGCGTGCCGCCGGGCGTGGTCAACCTGGTGTGCGGCGCGGTGGGCGCGGCGCTGACGCGGCATCCCGGCGTCCGTGCCGTGTCGTTCACCGGCTCGACGGAGGTCGGCAAGCTGGTCGGGGAGACCTGCGGGCGCCTGAACCGGAAATGCAGCCTCGAGATGGGCGGCAAGAACGCCCAGATCGTCATGCACGACGCCGACCTCGACCTCGCGCTCGAAGGCGCGCTGTGGGGGGCGTTCGGCACGACCGGGCAGCGCTGCACCGCGACGTCGCGGCTCATCCTGCATCGCGAAATCGCCGACGAATTCGTCGCGCGCCTCCGCGACCGCGCCGCCGCGCTCCGCCTGGGCGACGGCCTGGCGCCGGACACCCAGGTCGGGCCTCTGGTCGACCAGGGCCAGCGCGACCGCGTTCATGACTACGTGCGCATCGGACGCGAGGAGGGCGCCGTGCTCGCCCTCGGCGGCGACTTCGCGCGCGGCCCCGGCCTCGACGAGGGTTGGTTCTACCGGCCGACGATCTTCACCGGGGTGCGCCGCGGGCACCGCATCGCGCGCGAGGAGATCTTCGGCCCGGTGACGGCCTGCATCGTCGTCGACTCCTTCGAGGAGGCGGTCGACGTGCACAACGACGTCGACTTCGGGTTGTCGTCCTCGATCTACACGAAAGACGTCGACCGCGCCTTCCGCGCGATCCGCGATCTCGAGGCCGGCATCACCTACGTCAACGGGCCGACGATCGGCGCCGAGGTGCAGCTTCCCTTCGGAGGCGTGAAGGGCACCGGCAACGGCCACCGCGAAGCGGGCTCGCAGGTGTACGAGTTCTACACCGAGTGGAAGTCGGTCTACGTCGACTACTCGGGCCGCCTGCAGCGCGCGCAGATCGACGTCTGAACGCGAAGCTCTTCCGCCGCTCCGCTACGGGCGCGGGCCGCTGCGGGTCCGCGCATTGCAGCCCGCCTCAGTCGATACCTCGCTCGTCGCCGGCGGTCCGTGCGCCGCACCTCGCGAAACGAACGCGTGCCGTGCTCCACGTGGACCGCGGTGCGTCGTGCCGAGGGCGAAGCCCGAGGACGCGCCCGCATCGCCGGGCTTCGGCGGATATGGCACGGCTGCAGCCCGACGAAGCAGGGCCGTCCCTCCGCTGCGCTTCGGGCGCGGACCTGCGGTCCACGCGCGGCACGCCGCGGGCGGTCCGTGCGTCAGTCGCCGCCGGCGGTCCGTGCGCCGCACCTCGCGAAACGAACGCGTGCCGTGCCCCGCGTGGACCGCGGTGCGTCGTGCCGAGGGCGAAGCCCGAGGACGCGCCCGCATCGTCGGGCTTCGGCCGATATGGCACGGCTGCAGTCCGACGAAGCTGGGCCGTCCCTCCGCTGCGCTTCGGGCGCGGACCTGCGGTCCACGCACGGCCCGCCGCGGGCGGTCCGTGCGTCAGTCGCCGCCGGCGGTCCGTGCGCCGCACCTCGCGAAACGAACGCGTGCCGTGCCCCGCGTGGACCGCGGTGCGTCGTGCCGAGGGCGAAGCCCGAGGACGCGCCCGCATCGTCGGCCTTCGGCCGATATGGCGCGGAACCGCCGCGGCCCCTGCGCCGCTACTTCGAGGCGGCGAGCTTGGCTTCGTACTGCTTCTTCAGCTCCATCGCGCGCTGGATCTGCTCGTTGAAGTCCTCGCGGCGGCGGAGGGAGCGGCGCAGGAACTCGTCGAGGCGCATGAGCGCCGTCTCGTACATCCGCAGCTCGCCGTCGCTCTGGGCGAGCTTGAGGTAGAGGTCCCTGCGTTCGGGATCGACCGTGAGCGCCTCTTCGAGGTACTTCTTCGACTCGAGGTAGTCGCCGCGCGCGAAGCTCAGGCCGGCGAGGTCGTCCAGCGTCTGCACCTGCTTCGCGACGTTGGACTTGATCTTCTGGTCGAGCAGCGACGCGACGACGGCCGCGCGGTCGGCCTGGTAGTCCTTCTTGTTCTCTTCCTGCACGGCCTCGAAGTCGCGCACGGTCGAACGCGCGAACTCGAGGTAGCGGAGCAGCTCGCGCTCGGCCTTCGCGTCCTGGCGCGTCACGAGGTAGAGCTGGCCGAGGTTGCGCACCGCCTCCGGGCTCGCGTTCTCCATGGCCGCGAGACGCTCGAAGACGCCGATGGCCCGGCGGTAGTTCTCTTCGCGCCGGGCGCGGAGCGCCGCGAGCGTCTCGCGCCGCTTCGCGACGTCGCCTTCGTTCCGCGCGATCGCCGCCTCCTCGCGGGCGGCTTCGAGGTGGTCCATGTAGCCCGCGTAGCGCGCGGCGAGCGCGGCGCCGAGCGCGGGCTTCCAGTTGGCGTTCTGCTTCACCTCCTGCGTGTCGCGCTCGAGCGGGCCGGACTGCAGTTCGGCGAAGGTCTTTTCCGCGCCGGCGAGGAGGGTGCGCGCCTGGCGGAAGTCGCCGCGTTGGACGACCGCCTCCTCGGCGAGGTAGAGGTCGCAGAACGCGATCCCGAGGCGGCCCGCCCAGTCGCCGGGCTGCAGCTCGAGGAAGGTGAGCCACTGGTGTTTGGCGCGGCCGTACTGCCCGCCCGCGATGAAGTCCTTGGCGTTGGCCGCGTAATACTCGGCGTCGAACTGCGGTCCCTTCTCGGAGGGCTTCACCTCGGGCCCGTCGTCGGGCATGAGGGAGCAGGCGGCCATGAGGGGGAGGATCAGCAGGGCGCGAAACGAAAGGGCGGCGTTCCGGGGCATGTCGTTCTCGCGCGAAGAGGGGCGCGGCGCGGCCGGGTCGCCGGGAGGGGCGGCGAAGGCGGACGGGGGCGTCGAGCCGGGCGCCCACTGTAGAAGCGCGGGGAAAACGGGTCAACGTCGCCCGCCGCCGGGAAAGGCGACCGCGCCGCGCGCTTACGTTCGGGCCCCGAACCGGCCGATGGCGGATACGGCATGTCCCATCGCATCGAAGACGAATGCACGTGCTGCGCGCTCTGCGTCGAGACGTGCCCCGAGCGGTGCATCCACGAAGGCGAGTTCGTCTTCTTCATCGACCCCGAAGCGTGCACCGACTGCGGCGACTGCGTGCGCGCGTGCCCGGTCGACTGCATCCTCGGCGCAGCGGTCCCCGGCGCGGCGCCGAAGGCCTGACCGCCGCGGTTTGACCGACGCGCGGCGCGGGCGGACAATCCGCCCATGCCGTTCCTCGGTCGGGAGCGCGTCGCCGATCCCGCCGGCGCGCCGAAGCCGCTCACCGTCTCCGAGCTCAACAAGCGCGTCCGCACGCTGCTGGAGAACGAACTTCCGCGCGTCTGGGTGGAGGGCGCCGTCTCGCGGCCGGTCCTCGCGGCGTCGGGGCATCTCTACTTCGGCCTGCAGGACGACGGCGGCCGCGTCGACGCCGTGATGTGGGCGCAGCGCGCCCGGGCGCTGCCGTTCCGCCCCGTCGACGGCCTGCAGGTGCGCGCGCGCGGCGCCGTCACGGTGTACCCGCCGTCCGGCAAGTATCAGCTCGTCGCCGACGAACTGGAGCTCGCTGGGGAAGGGGCGCGCGAGAAGCGCCTGCGCCTCCTCCGCGAGAAGCTGAAAGCCGAAGGCCTCTTCGACCCCGCGCGCAAGCGTCCGCTGCCGGCGCTGCCGCGCTGCATCGCGCTCGTCACGTCGCCGACCGGCGCCGCGCTCCGAGACCTCTTCCGCGTGATCCTTCGCCGCTTCCCGCCCGCGCGGATCCTCGTCGTGCCGGTGCGCGTGCAGGGCGACGGCGCCGCGGAGGAGATCGCCGAAGGCGTGCGGCGTGCGACGGCGCGACCCGACGTCGACGTGCTGGTCGTCGGCCGCGGCGGCGGCAGCGTCGAGGACCTCTGGGCGTTCAACGAGGAATGCGTGGCGCGCGCGATTTTCGGCAGCCCGGTCCCGGTCGTCTCCGCGGTGGGCCACGAGATCGACGTCACGGTGGCCGACGACGTCGCCGACCTGCGCGCCGCGACGCCGTCCGAGGCGGGCGAACGCGTCGCGCCTCTGCTCGGAGAGCTGCTGGAGACGCTCGACGACGGCCTGCGCCGCCTGCGCGCCGGCGTCGTCCGTGCGGCCCGCGCCGCGCGCGAGGCGGCCGTCGCCGCGGGCGCGCGCCGCGCCTGGAACCT
>DASPNK010000249.1:0-2561 GCA_035626575.1 Planctomycetota bacterium
GCGACGAGCGCCAGCCTGTGGTTGTAAGACTCCCGCCGGAGCGACCCGGCGAACGCGAGCAGTCGTGGCGTGGTCATGGCGGGATCCTCCCTCGCGGAGCATAGAGCCGCAAAGCGGCGCTTCCGCCTGAAACGCGCGTCGCGCGTTAGAACCCGGACGCATGTGCGGCCTGGCCGGCGTCGCCGGCGATCCTTCGGCGGAGGCGGCCGAGCGCGTCGTGCGGGCGCTCGCGGCCCTCGCCCGCCGCGGGCCCGACGGCTCGGGCCTGCTCGCCGTCGGCGACGCGATCCTCGGTCATCGACGGCTCGCCGTCGTCGATCCGTCCGACGCGGGCGCGCAGCCGTGCGTCGACGCCGCGCGGCGCCGCGCGGCCGTGGTGAACGGTCAGTTCCACGACCACGAAGCCGTCCGCCGCGAACTCGTCGCCGACGGATTCCGTCCGCGCGGACGCGGGGACTCGGAGCTCCTGCTGCCGCTCCACCGACGGCACGGCGCCGAGGTCGTGCGGCGGCTTCGCGGTCCGTTCGCGTTCGCCCTCTACGACGCCGACGCGCGGACGCTGCTCCTCGCGCGAGACCGTTTCGGCGGCCGCCCGCTGTTCTACGCGCTCCGCGACGGCGCCCTGTGGTTCGCCTCCGAAGCGGCGGCGCTTGCGGCGGCCGTCGGCGCGCGGCCGCGCCGCGATCTCGTGCCGACCCTGCTGCGCTGCGGCTACGTCCCGGCGCCCGCGTCGGCGTTCGAGGGGATCTCCGCGCTCGGCGCCGGCGAACGTCTGACGTGGCGCCCCGGCGACGCCGCGCCGCAGGTCGAGCGCTGGTGGACTCCGCCGACGCCCGACGGCGACGACGCGCGAGGCGCCGCCGACGTGGACGCGGCCCTCGCCGCCGGGCTGGAGGAAGCGGTCGGCCTTCGGCTCGCGGCCGATCGGCCGATCGGCCTCCTCCTGTCGGGAGGCCTCGACTCGACCGCGATCCTCGCCGCCGCCGCCGCCCGCGGGACGGCGCCGACGTGCTTCACCGCGCGCTTCCGGGACGCGCGCCTCGACGAGTCCGAGGCGGCGGCCCGGACGGCCGCGCGCTTCGGCGCGCCGCACCGCGCCGTCGACGTGGAGCCCGGCGTCGCCGACGCTCTCGACGACGTCGTCCGCGCCGGCGACCTTCACGCCGATCCGTCGACCCTCGCCCTCGCCGCGCTGTGCCGCGAGGTCCGCCGGGACGCCGTGGTGCTGCTCACGGGCGACGGCGGCGACGAGATCCTTCTCGGTTACGAGCGCCAGCGGGCGGCCGCGTTCGGCGGACTGCCCCTCGGCGCCCTCGCCGCCGCGGCGCGCCTCGGCGTCGTGCGCTCCCGCCGCGGCGCGAAGGCGGCGGCCGCCGCGGGGCTGCCTGCGCGGCGCGCCTATGCGGAGCTGTCGGCGGTCGCCGGCGAGCCCGAGCTGCGCCGCTTCGTCCGGCCGGAGGCGCTCTCCGCGGTCGACCCGCTCGCGGCGCAGTACGACGTCCTTCCGCGGCTCGACGACGCCCTCGCCGACGTCGGGCGGCTCGACCTCGTCTCCTATCTTCCCGGCGATCTCGCGGTGAAGGCCGACCGCGCCGCCGCCGCGTGCGGCATCGAATGCTGGGCGCCGTTCCTCGATCCGACGTTCGCCGAGACGCTGCTCGCCTTCCCGGCGCGGCTCCGCGCGTCTCGCCGACGCGGCAAGCTTCCGTTGCGACGCTTCCTCGCCGCGCGCGGCGCGGGCGACGTCGCACGGCGACGCAAGCGCGGTTTCGGCGTCCCGCTGCGCGCGTGGCTCACGACCGGGCCGCTCCGCGACGTCGCCCGCGCCGCGCTGCACGACGTGCGCGCGCCGTTCGACGGCGTGCTCCGCGGCGATTCGGGCGCGGCGCTGTGGACCGCATTCGAACGCGGCGAGCCGCTCGAGCTCGCCGTCTACGCGTGCGTCGTCGCCGCGCTGCACGCCGACGTCTTCGGCGGCTGACGCCGCGTCGCGGACGCGGCCTCCCGCGCAGTCTCGCGCGGAAGACGGGCCGCGCGCGCCCTGCGCGCGCGGCCGGAAGACGCGGCCGGGATCACCCGGCCGCGCGGCGATCGCTCACGGAATCGTGTAGGCGACGGGGTTGGTGGCTCGGCTGATCGGCGTGAAGAGCTGATCGACCGCCACCGCGTACAGCGTCAGGCCCGAGGGCAGGCCGGGGAACGGCCCGAACTGGAAGTTGCCAGACGCGTCGAGCAGGCCGATGAACGGCGGGCCGGCGATGTACTCGTTGACCAGATCGTTCAGCGGGATGTCCACGCCGAAGAACCAGCCGTTCGGGAACGCGCCCGCCGCCAACGCGACCGCCATGAAGTAGGGCGCGTTCGGGGTGCCGTTGTTGATGTTGACCTGGAGCGAGCCCGCGCCGAGCGGCGACGACATGACCAGCTCGAACGGGGGAGCGATCGTGACGAGGTAGTCCTCGCGATCGCCGTAGTTGACGGCGCCGCAGGCCGGCTGCGGGTTGGCCAGGCCGTAGCCCAGCGCGACGCGCATGGTCGTGGTAGTCGGCGTCAGGCCCGTC
>DASPNK010000250.1:0-3494 GCA_035626575.1 Planctomycetota bacterium
AAGGGCTCGCCTCCGGGGGGCTTCCCGTCGAAGGGCCGTCCGTCGCGCTTGTAGAGGACGGAGTCCATGACGAAGTACGCCGCGAAGAGGACCGCGGCGACGACCGCCGTGTCCATCCAGATGTGCGACAGCGTCCAGAAGAACGGCACGCCTTTGAGGAACCCGAGGAAGAGCGGCGGGTCGCCCAGCGGCGTGAGCGATCCGCCGACGTTCGAGACGAGGAAGATGAAGAACACGACCGTGTGGGCCCGCGACTTCCGCTCCTTGTTGGCTCGGAGCACCGGGCGGATCAGCAGCATCGAGGCGCCGGTCGTCCCGATGAGCGACGCCAGCAGCGTGCCGACGCCCAGCATCGCGGCGTTGGTGGCGGGCGTGCCGCGGAAGGATCCCTTCACGAGGATGCCGCCGGCGACGATGAAGAGGCCGCCGAGGAGGATGATGAAGGGGACGTACTCGAGCAGGTACACGTGGCCGAGCTCGTGCAGCGTCGTCGACGCGCCGAACTTGACGAAACACGGCACGATGAACGCGAGCGCCCAGAAAGCCGCGACCTTGCCGTAGTGGTGGTGCCAGAAGTGCGGCGCCACGAGCGGCAGCAGGGCGATGCTCAACAGGATCCCCGCGAAGGGGATCACCCACAGAAGCGGAAGTTCGCCGAGGGGATTGGGGCCTGCGCCGGCGGCGAACGCGGGAGTCGCCGTCAGTCCCAGAAACACCGCGATCCAGGTCGCGAGGCGGACCGTCATGCCTGTTCCTTTCTCCTGCTGCGGGCGCGGCACGGGCAAGGGCGCCCGCAACGCGCGCCGGGAACGGCGCGCGTCGGGGGGATTCTACGGGCGCGGCGCCGCGTCGCCGGCGGGCGGCGCGGGAGTCGGCGTCGGAGCGGCGGGCTTCGCCGCGGCGGTGGGCGCGGACGGCGGAGCGGCGGGCTTCGCCGCGGCGGGCGCCGGCGCGGCCGAGGGCGGAGGGGGCGCGGGCGGCTTCAGCGCCTGAAGCAGTTCCAGGGCTCGACGCTTCGCGTCGCGTCGCAGCGCGAGGAAATCGTGGACGAGGCGCCGGGCGCGGTCGGCGCGTTCGAAGCCGGCGAGGGCGGATTCGGTCGCCTGAAGCGCCG
Organism: Planctomycetota bacterium; assembly: GCA_035626575.1. GTDB lineage: Bacteria > Planctomycetota > CAIWVZ01 > DASPNK01. The sequence goes on from DASPNK010000250.1 coordinate 1,115, forward strand.
CGATCTCGCGGTCGACCTCGGCGGGCAGGCGCTCGAGCAGCGTCGCGCCGCGCAGGTAATTGAAGTAGCTGGTCTCGAGCGCGAACGGCCGCGGCCCGACGCGCAACCCGGCGTCGTACGCGAGGTCGTAGGCGGCCTCGACGTAGTGCTTCTCCTTGGCGCTCAGCTCCGCGAACAACGCGAGCGCGCGGCGGTCGGCGTCGTCGGTCGCCGCGGGCGACGCCGAGGTTTCGACGTAGGCGAGGAACGAATGAGCCGCGAGAGTCAGTAGGTCGACCAGCGCGCCGGCGTGGGACGGTTCCGCCGTGATCACAGACCGAACCTCTGGGTGAGGCGGACCATGCGGTCGGAGTCGACGAACAGCCAGAGCACGGCGACCGCGAGGACGCCGACCACCACGTGCAGCGCCGGACCGAACTTCACCGGCGACGCGTCGCGCGCCTCGCCGAAGAACATCGCCCGGAAGACGCGCGCGTAGTAGTACATCGAGATCGCGGTGTTCAGGCCCGCGACGATCGCCAGCCAGTACCAGTCGCGCTCGACGACGGCCATGAACAGCTGCAGCTTGCCGGTGAATCCGGCCGCGGGCGGCAGGCCGATCAGCGAGTAGACGAACCAGGCGAGGCAGATCGCGAGGAACGGCGCGCGGCGGAAAAGGCCGTCGTAGTCGTCGACCGTCTTCGCGTTCAACCGGGGGTCGCTCTCGACCGCGTTCACCACGAAGAAGGCGCCGAGGTTCATCGCGAGGTACACGACGAAGTAGAAGAGCACCGCGTCGGTGCGCCCCGCGGCGAACTCCGCGCCCGGCCGCATCGCCGCGACGCCCATCAGCAGGTAGCCGGCGTGCGCGATCGAGGAATAGGCCAGCATGCGCTTCACGTTGGTCTGCTGGAGCGCCGCGAGGTTGCCGACGGTCATCGACGCCGCGGCGACGATCGCGATCAGCGTGGGCCAGTCCACGTTCGTCGGCGCGCCCGTCGCGGCCTGCACGCCGAAACCGGGCGCGTACGCCAGCAGGAAGCGGATGAAAAGCGCGAAGCCGGCGGCCTTGGACGCGACCGAAAGGAACGCCGTGAACGGCGTCGGCGCGCCTTCGTAGACGTCCGGCGTCCAGAAGTGCATCGGGAACGCCGACATCTTGTAGGCGAACCCCGCGAAGGCGAGCAGTCCGGCGACGACCAGCGCGGGCTCGTCGAGGCCGCTCGCGGTGAGGCGTTCGCCGAGCGCGCCGACGTGCAGGCTGCCGGTCATGCCGTAGATCAGGCTCATGCCGTAGATCATCAGGCCCGACGCGACGGAGCCGTACACCACGTACTTGAGGCCGCCTTCGCTGCCCTTCATGTCGCGCTTGACGAACGCGGTGAGCAGGTAGGACGCCATCGAGGCGAACTCGACGCTCAGATAGAACATCAGCAGGTTGACGGACGAGGCCATGCCGAACATGCCCACGACCGAACCGAGCAGCAGGGCGTAGAACTCCCCCATGCGCCGCCGCCGGAACGGCGCGTATTGCGCCGCCATCGGGATCGTCAACGCGGTCGCCGCGAGGATGAGCGCCTTGAAGAACGTCCCGAAGCGGTCGAGGCGCAACATGCCCGGGCCGCCTTCGACCACGGCGAACAGCTCGCGCCCCCCGGCGGGCGGCTCCTGGAACCACAACGCGAGGCCGGACGCCGCGACGCCGATCATGGCGAGGATCGCGGCGCCGCGCGCGCTCGCCTTCTTCACGACGACGTCGTAGATCAGCAGCGCGCACACGCTGAGCGACAGCGCGATCTCCGGCAGGAAGGCCGCGGCGTCGGACTTGATCAGCGCGACGGCGGTCTGGAAGGACTGCGGGGTGGCTTGCATCGGCGTCCTTCTCCGGTCAGCCGCCGCTCTTCGTGGTGACGAAGGCGTGCAGCGTGGAGAGCGTCTCGTTCATGTAGCCCAGCACGGACTGCGGCGCGACGCCGAACCAGATGCAGAAGACCGCCATGGGTAGGAGGATCGCCGTCTCCCGGAACGTGAGATCCGGGAACTCCTTGTAATGGGGGTCCTTCACCTCGCCGAGGAAGACGCGCTGCACCGTCCAGAGGATGTAGCCCGCGGTGAGGACCACGCCGGGCAGCGCCGCGTAGACGATCCACCGCGGCAGCGCGAACACCGTCGAGCTGCCCTGCCAGAAGTCGGCCGACTGGAAGGATCCCTGGAAGACGAGGAACTCCGAGATGAACCCGTTGAGCCCGGGCAATCCCAGCGAGGCGAAGAACCCGACGATGGCGAAGCCCGTGTAATAGGGCATCTGCAGCGCCATGCCGCCGAAGCGGTCGAGGTCGCGGTGGTGGGCGCGTTCGTACACGACGCCCACCAGGAGGAACATCATCGCCGAGCTGATGCC
>DASPNK010000251.1:0-4266 GCA_035626575.1 Planctomycetota bacterium
ACCGCGCCTGCAGGCGCCCGCCGATCGAAAGCGCGAAGTTGCCGTCGGCGGTCTTGAAGCCGAACCCCGTGCCCGGCTTGTAGGAGATCTTCGGGGCGTCCTGGACGACGCGCGCCGTCATCTCGTCGAGCCGCGCGTCGAGCGCCGCGTCGAGATCCGACCGGCGGACCTCCGCGTCCAGCTCCTTCTTCACCTCTTCGTATTCCGCCGCGTCGATCACGCCGCGCCGCCGGAGGATCTCCAGCAGCTTCGAGTCGGCGCCGCGCTCCTGCGGCGCCTGGCCGAAGGCGCCCGCGCACGCGAGGACGGCCAGGACGGCCGCGCTCCATCGATGAGACATTCGCTTCTCCCATTCCATGGTCGTCGCCGCGAACACGCGCCCCGCGCGCGTTCGTAGCGGCGGAACCGTAAGTACGCCGGATCAAGACCGGGTTAAGACCGCGGCGCCGTCTTCATGAAGACGGGACGGCGCGCGGCCCGGCGTCGAAGCGCGGGAGCGACAGCGTGAACGTCGAGCCGCGCCCTTCTTCGCTCCGCACGCGGACGACGCCGCCGTGCCGCTCCGCCACATGCCGGACGATGGCGAGGCCCAATCCGGTTCCGCCGAGGCTGCGCGAACGGGCCTTGTCGACGCGGTAGAAGCGCTCGAAAACGCGTTCGAGATCGGACGCCGGGATGCCGATGCCGGTGTCGGCGACGACGATCTCGCACCGGTCGCCGGCGGCGCGCGCCGACACCGAGACGCTCCCGCCCGACGGCGTGTAGGCGACGGCGTTGTCGAGGAGATTGACGAGCGCGCGGATGAGCAGCTCCGGGTCCCCGCGCACGCGCAGGGACTCCGGCGGAGCGTCGACGTCGAGCGTCAGTCCTTTCTCCCGCGCCTTATCGGTCGCGGCGGCGACCGCTTCGGCCACGACGTCGGCGACCGCGATCGGCTCCGGCGAGAACTGGACCCCCCCGGCCTCGATGCGCGAGAGCTCGAGCAGGTCGGTGACGAGGTGCGCGAGGCTCCGCGCGTTGCGGTCGATCTTGGCGAGGAACTCTTTCGAGGCCTCCGAATCTTCGGACGCGCCGTTCTGCAGCGTCTCGATCGAGCCGAGGATGCTGGTGAGCGGCGTCTTCATCTCATGGGACACGTTGGCCACGAAGTCCCGCCGCATCTGCTCCAGCTTCTTCAGCCGCGTCACGTCGCGGAACGCCACGACGGCGCCGGCGTAGCCGCCGTCGGGCGCATGGATCGGCGACACCCGCGCTTCGAGCTCGCGTCGCGGCGGCGGACGCTCGAGCGTCAGGTCGGTCTCCCGCGGCTTCAGGTCGGCGCGCACGCGCGCCACGAGGTCGGGGAGCGACGCGTCGCGGACCGTCTCCCAGAACGGACGCCCCGCAGCGTCGGCGGGCGCGTCGAAAAGCCGCGCCGCCGCCGGATTCACGTGCGTGACGACGTCGTCGGCGTTGATCGCCACGAGCCCGTCGGCCGTCGAGTCGAAGACGTCGGCGATCTCCTTCCGACGCGCCGTCAATTCGTCGATCTGCGCCGCGAGGCGCTCGGCGACGCGGTTCAACGCGCGCCCCATCGCGTCCAGTTCGTCGTCTCCGCGCACCTCGACGCGCGCGGCGAGGTCGCCGGCGGCGACGCGCTCAGCCGCCGCGATCTGCTCCTCGAGGCGACGGGTGAGGCGGCCGGAAATCGCCAGCCCGAGGGCGAGCGCGAAGAGGAGCGCGACGCCGAGCCCGAGCGCCAGCTCTTCGTTGAGGCGGACGAGGTGCTCCTCGAGGCGCGGAAGGGGCGACGCCGTCCGCACCGCGACGCCGTCGGCCGCGCGCACGGCGACGTAGAGGAACTCGGCGCCCGTAGTGCCGCTCCTGCGGATCGCCCACCCCGGGGCGCCGGGACGCGCGGCGACGATCTCGGCGCGGTCGCCGTGGTTCACCATCACCGCGGGGTCGCTGTCCGTCTCGGCCAGCACCGTGCCGTCGCGGTCGACGAGCGTCACGCGCACGTCCTGAGCGGCGCCGAGGCGCTTCACGAGGTCGCCGAGCGCCGCGCGGTCGCCCGCTGCGCGGAGCGGCGCCGTCTGGACGTCGAAGGCCTCCGCCATCCGCGTGAGCGCGGCGCGCGCCTCCTCTTCGCTCATGCGCCGCACGCGCTCGCGCACGAAAAGACCGGTGGCGATCGTGCAGGCGAACACGACCGCGACGTAGGAGAGGATGAGTCGACGGCGAAGCAAACGGAAGCCGGCGCCGGCCGCTCAGACGGGGACCGGCTCCGACTCGAACTTGTATCCGACCCCCCGCACGGTGACGAGGTGGTTCATGCGGCGATCGCCGAGCTTGCGGCGCACGTTGCGCACGTGGACGTCGATGTTGCGGTCGACGACCACCACGCCGTCCCCCACCACGTGCGGCAGCAGCTCGACGCGGGTGTAGACGCGCCCTTCGTTGCGCATCAGGAAGTGCAGCAGCCGGAATTCGGCCAGCGTCAGCGCGGCCGGGCGCCCGTCGACCGTCACGGTGTGGCGCACCGGGTCGACCTCGATGCCTGCGCGCTGCACGGGCCGCTTGTCGCCGCGCCCGTCCCCTCCTCCCCCGCGGGTGCGCCTCAGGGCGACGCGGATGCGCGCCAGCAGCTCCCGCACGGAGAACGGCTTGGTCACGTAGTCGTCGGCGCCCACCGTGAGGCCCACGACGACGTCCGCCTCTTCGCCCTTGCTGGTCAGCATGATGACCGGCAACGCCTCGGTCCGCGCGTCGGAGCGCAGGCGCCGGCAGACCTCGAGCCCGTCGATCCCGGGGAGCATCAGGTCGAGCAGGGCGAGGTCGTAGGGGCGCGTCCGGGCGAAATCGAGCCCGCGCTCGCCGTCCCCCGCGACGTCCACCTCGTAGCCCTCCTTCTTCAGGTTGTATCGGAGGAGGTCCTGGATGTCGGACTCGTCCTCCACCACCAGAATGCGCTCGCGCTTCGTCATATCGGCCTCGCTCCAGAATCCCGGACGAAGATGAAGACGAGATTAAGCCTGCGACCGGAGCGGGTGAAGCGGCGGCGGGCCGCGGCGCGAGGCGACCGCGTCAGAACCGCCGTTCGTCGAGCCAGCGCGCGAGCCGGGACGACAGCAGGTTCGGCGTGAGCCGCAGGTGCTCGACCAGCACCTCCTCCGGCAGCCGGTCTCCGCCGAGCGCGCGGGAGATCCGCGCGAACGCGTCCGGCGGCCGGGTTTCGAGCAGGTAGACGAAGAACGCGTAGCCGACGACGAGATCCCGCGCCTCGAGCCCGTTCACGTCGACGCGGAGGAGGTTCTCGAAGCGCGGCGGACGCGCCTCGCCGAGCGCGGCCTTCGCTTCGAGGAACCAGTCGACGTCGGGCTTCAGCAGTCGGTCGCGGAGCAGCGCGGTCCCGCCGTACGCGTCCGGCCGCGTGAAGAACGAGAGGCGCGTCCCGAGCGTGAGCCACGTGACGTGCAGGGTGAACCCCTGGTACATCGCGCCGCGGTCGCCCCAGACGCCGAGCGCCGAGCTGGCGAGGCTGCCCGCCGCGTAGCTGCAGGCGGCGTCCAGCCGGCCGCGCTCTTCGCCCTCGAAGACCACGACGCGCGCGCCGAAGGTGAACGCGGCGTTTTTCACGTGGCGCTCGCGGTCGGCGTCTTCGACGCCGGGATGCGTGCGCGCGACGGCGTCGCGGTGCGCCGCGTTCGCCGGCGCGAGCACGGTGAACCCGGGCTCGAGGCGCGCGTCGGCCTGCGTCGCCGCGCGGAAGACGTCGACCGCCGCATGTACGGCGCGCGCGCAGCGAGACAGTTCGTCGCCCGCGATCGTTCCGGCGACGGCGACGACCGGCGTGCGTACGGCGCCCGTCCACGGGATCCTGACCTTCGCATCGACGGCGTCGAGCGGCGCGGCCTCCGGCTCGGGCGCCGCCTTCGTCGCGGCGGCCGCCGCGGCGGCGATGGCCGCACGTCTCGGCCGGGCCGCGACGGTCTCCGCCAGCAGCCACCGCCCGGCGTCGAGAACCTCCCGGCGGGCCGCGCGGAGCGCCTCGTCGTCGGGCGCGAGCGCGACCGCCTCTTCGAGCGCGGCCCAGCGCGCTTCGAGATCCGCCGCGCCGAGCCCGGCGTCGCTCGCCGCCGCCTCCAGGATCGCCGCGAGGTACGGGGCCGTCGCGCGGCGGAGGCGCTCCGCGCAGGCGGCCGCGTCGCCTTTGGAGTCCGGGCGAGGAGGCTTCCAGGTCGCCGGCCGCGCCCACTCCGAGCCCTTTCTGACGTAGCCGAGGGT
>DASPNK010000252.1:0-3634 GCA_035626575.1 Planctomycetota bacterium
TTCGTGCGCCGCACCGCGCCGAAGGACGCGACCGTCGAACTGCTCGCCGAGACGCCGCCCGACCTCTTCCCGCCCGTCGACGGCTACGACGCCGTGATGCTCCCGTTCGGCAGCGACGCGCCCCGGCTCCGGAAGCTCGCGAAGGGCGGCGCGGTGGTGCTGGCGGGCCCGGGCGACATCGAGCTGGCGCACTCCGTCGACGAGCGCATCGGCGTCGGCGAACTCGTCGACGGCGCGCGGCTCTTCCGCGCCCTCGCGCTCCGCTTCCTCGCCGAAAGGACTCCATGACCGCCCGCCTGCCCGTCGTCGTCCTCGGCGCCACCGGCGTCGTCGGACAACGGTTCCTCCGCCGCCTCGCCGCGCACCCGCGGTTCGAGGTCGCGCACGTCTGCGCGTCGGAGAAGAGCGCGGGCAAACGGTTGAAGGAGGCCGCGACCTGGCGGCTCGGCGGCGAGGAATGGGCGGGGCTCGGAGACCGCGTCGTCGCGGCGTGCGACCCCGACCGCGCGTTCGCGCCCGTCGCGTTCAGCGCGCTCGACGCCGACGTCGCGCGCGAGGTCGAGCCCCGCTACGCCGAGCGCGGCGCGCTGGTCTTCTCCAACGCGTCGGCGTTCCGCATGGAGCCCGACGTGCCGCTGCTGATCCCCGAGGTCAACGCGCCGCACCTCGCGCTCGTGCACGAGCAGCGCCGCCGCCGCGGCCGACGGGGCGCGATCGTCTGCAACCCGAACTGCACCGCGACCGTCCTGGCGTCGGCGCTGGCGCCGCTCCGCGACGTCTTCGGCGTCGAGGCGGCGGCGATGACGTCGTTGCAGGCGGTCTCCGGCGCGGGTTATCCGGGCGTCGCGTCGTTGGACGTCCTCGGCAACGTGGTGCCGTTCATCCGGAACGAAGAGGCGAAAGTCGAGGAGGAGACGCCGAAAATGCTGGGACGCCTCGAAGGCGGGCGCGTCGCGCCGCATCCACTGGCCGTCTCCGCGGCGTGCCTCCGCGTGGCCGTCGTCGACGGGCACACGGAGGCGGTGTCGGCGCGGCTGGTCGGCGCGCCGTCGCCGGCGGCGGTGCGAGAGGCGTTCGCGGGCTGGCGCCCGCCGCCGATCGCGAGCGGCCTTCCGAGCGCGCCGCGCCGCGCCGTCGTGCTCCACGACGCCGACGACCGCCCGCAGCCGCGCCTCGACGCGGAGTCCGACGGAGGGCTCGCGACGCACGTCGGACGCGTGCGCGCCTGCGCGCTCTTCGGCGTGAAGTTCGTCGTCCTCGGCCACAACGCCGAGCGCGGCGCCGCCGGCGCGTCGGTGCTCAACGCGGAGCTGGCGCTCGCGGAAGGGCTCCTGTGACGCCGCTGGTGATGAAGTTCGGCGGGACCTCCGTCGCCGACGCCGCGTGCCTGCGCCGCGTCGCGGCGCTGGTCGAAGCCGAGCTGCCGCGCGCGCCGCTGGTGGTCCTCTCGGCCGCGGCGAAAACCACCGACGCGCTGTTCTCCGCGGCGCGCGCGGCGTCGGCGGGCGACGTCGCCGCGGCCCTCGACGTGTTCGAAGGCGTCGCCGCGCGGCACCGCGGGATCGCGCGGGATCTCGACCTGCACGGCGACGACGAGCTGACGCGGGCGCTCGAAGGCCGCTTCGCCGAACTGGAGGCGCTGCTTCGGGGCGTCGCGCTCGCGCGCGACCTCACGCCGGTCTCGACCGACGCCATCGTCGCCATGGGCGAGCGGTTCTCCACCAAGCTCTTCGCCGCGCTGCTCCGGCGTCGCGGGACGCCGGTCGCGCTCGTCCCCGCCGAGGAGGTGATCCGCACCGACGCGCGCCACGGCGCCGCGCAACCGATCTTCGACGAGGTGCGGAGGCTCGCCGAGGCGCGCCTCGGCCCGCTCCTCGGGCCGGGCCGCGTCGTGGTCACGCAGGGATACGTCGGCGCCGACGACGAAGGGCGCACGACGACGCTCGGGCGCGGAGGCTCGGACTTCTCCGCCGCGTTGCTGGGCGGCGCGCTGCGCGCGTCGGAAGTGCAGATCTGGACCGACGTGGAGGGCATCCTCAGCGCCGATCCGCGCGTCGCGCCCGCGGCGCTGCCGGTCGCCGAAATGAGCTTCGCGGAGGCCGCCGAACTCGCGGCCTTCGGCGCGAAGGTGCTGCATCCGGCGACCATCCAGCCCGCCGCCGAAAACGACGTCCCCGTGACGGTCCGCCACACCGAGCGCCCGCAGCGTCGTATCACGCGCATCACTCGCCGCGGCGGTTCGGGGCGGCCCGTGACCTCGCTGGCGTCGCGCGGGCCGGTGACGGTCGTCACCGCCGCCTCGAACCGGATGCTCAACCAGCCGGGCTTCCTCGCCCGGCTCTTCGCCGCGTTCGGCCGGCTCGGAGTCAGCGTCGACGTCGTCGCGACGGCCGAGGTGTCGGTGTCGGTGACCGTCGAGGCCGACGCGCCGCTCGAGGCGCTGGCGGAGGAGCTGCGCGACGTCGCGACGACCTCGTTCGCGCGCGACCGCGCCATCGTGGCGGTGGTCGGCGAGCAGCTGAAGCGCACCCCCGGGCTGCCCGCGCGCATCCTCGCCGCGGTGGGCGACGACGAGGTGGAGATGGTCTCGATGGGCGCCAACGAGATCAACCTGACGCTCGTCGTCCGACGCGAGCGCGCGCACGACGTCGTCCGTCGCCTGCATCGCGCGCTTCTGGAGCCGTCTTGAAGATCGGGATCTTCGGCCGAGGCCGGCTCGGATCGGCGATCGCCGCCGCGGCGGGGGCCGATCTCGCGTGGGCGATCGGACGCGACGGCGCGGCCGGCGCGACGCCGGACGTCGTCGTCGACGCCGGTGCGGCGGAGGCCGTGGAGTCTCACGTCGCGTGGTGCGTCCGGCGTCGCGTGCCGCTCGTGATCGGCGTCACCGGCTGGCGCCTCCCCGACCTCGAGGCGCGCGTCGACGGACGCATCGGCGTGGTGATCGCGCCGAACTTCTCCCTCACCGTCGCGCTTGCGACGCGCGTCGCGGCGGTTTTCGCCCGTTTCGCCGCGCTCGAGCCGCGCTTCGACCCGTGGGTCGCCGAAAAGCACCGCCCGACCAAACGCGACGCGCCGTCCGGAACCGCGCGGCTCGTCGCCGAAACGATGCTCGCCGCGTGCCCGCGGAAGACGTCGTGGCGCCTTGCGGACGGCGCCGGCGCCTTCGGTCCGCACGAGCTGTCGGTCGGCGTGTTGCGCGCCGGCTCGGGCGCGGGCGAGCTCTCCTTCGGCCTCGACGCGCCCGAGGAGACCCTCGAGGTGCGCCACGCGGCCCGCGGCCCGGAGGCGTACGCGTCGGGCGCGCTCGCGGCGTGCCGCTGGGTCCTCGGTCGGACCGGAGTCTTCACCATGGACGACGTCGCGCGCTCGGTGCTCGACCCGATCTTCGCCGCGGAGCCCTCGCGTTGACTCCGGCGCTTCCGGGCGGGCTGTGGGTCGCCGTCGCGACGCCGTTCGCCTCCGGCGACGCGGTCGATCTGCCTGCGTTCCGCCGGCTCGTCCGCAGACTGGTCGAGTGCGGCGTCGACGCGCTGGTCGTGCTCGGGTCGACCGGCCAAGCGGCGACGCTCGACGACGACGAGCGCGACGCGCTCGTGACGGCGGCGTTGAGCGAAGCGCGGGGGCGCGCCGT
>DASPNK010000253.1:0-5406 GCA_035626575.1 Planctomycetota bacterium
CTTCGTAGTCGGCTTGGGTGGTGCTTGGGGAAACGACGCAGAATCCCAGCGATCGGATGTCCCAGTACGATGCTTGCGCGGAATTGACTGTCATGATATCGCAGAGGGACGCACGCCGAATGCTCCTATTAGATGGCTATCGTCAAAACAGTTGGCGGATCGTCAATTAACGTCTGGGACGATATTGATCGAAGGATCTGGATCGTTCTGCGGGCGAAGCATGCTGTGGCGATCTTGCTACGGATCGCTATTCAACGAACCGGTTGGGTACAGCAACTTCTGCAAGCGACTAGATCCGCTGTGCAGCTCTGCGCAGGCTGCCATCTGTTGGATGCATTTCCGCAAAGCTTACAGGGACGGCAGCCTGCGGTCATTTCGCAACGGCACTGCATTTCCCAATTTCGACGTCTATGGGGCATTAAATTCGACAATCGTTGCATTGCCGCCCGACAGCATTGCTGAGGAATTTTCAAGAACACTGTCGCTCGCGCAACGGATAGATTTGTCGCGCCAGAACCAAACCCTTTCCGCCCTCCGCGACACCCTCCTCCCCAAGCTCATTTCCGGCGAACTCCGGGTGAAGGAGGCCGAGCGCTTCGTGGAGGCGGCGACATGAGCGCGCAAGAACCGGACCGCGGCGAGGTGATCGTCTTCGAGGCGCAGGACGGTTCCGTGCGGTTGGACGTGCGCTTGAAGGGCGACACGGTGTGGCTGTCTCAGCGCCTCATCGCCGAACTTCTCGACACGTCGACCGACAACGTCGGGCTGCACCTTCGCAACATCTACGCTGAGCGTGAGTTGGACGAGGCGACAACGACCGAGGATTCCTCGGTAGTTCAGACCGAAGGCAAACGCCGCGTGAGCCGCCCCGTCCGGCTCTACAACCTCGACGCCATCCTCTCGGTCGGGTACCGGGTGAATTCCAAGCGCGGGACGCAGTTCCGCATTTGGGCGACGCGGACGCTCAAAGAGCACCTCGTCCGCGGCTATACGCTGAACGAGCGGCGGCTCGCCGAGCGCGGGTTGGGCGACATCGAAGCCGCCGTCGGCCTCCTCGCGCGGACGTTGACGGCGCAGACATTGGTCACCGACGAAGGCGCCGCGGCGTTGGAGCTCGTCCGACGGTACGTCGGCTCGTGGCGGGCGCTGCTCGAGTACGACGAACAGCGCCTCCCTGGGCGTCCGACGGTCTCGGTGGCGCCGGAGGCGAGTCTCGGCGTCCGCGAGGCTCGCGGCCTCGTCGCCGGCTTGCGCGCGGACCTCGCAGGGCGCGGCGAGGCCGGCCCGCTCTTCGGTCAGGAGCGCGGCGACGCGTTGGCGGGCATCCTCGGCGCCATCGAGCAGACGTTCGGCGGCGCAGCGCTCTACCCGGACGCGCAGTCGCGGGCCGCGCACCTGCTCTACTTCGTCATCAAGGACCACCCGTTCTCCGACGGCAACAAGCGCATCGGCGCGCTCCTGTTCCTCGAGTACTTGCGTCGCCATGGGCTCCTGCTGCGCGCGGACGGCGCGCCGCGCTTCGCCGACAACGCCATCGTGGCGCTCGCGCTCCTCATCGCCGAAAGCGAAGCGGCGCAAAAAGACCTGATGGTCCGCCTGACGCTCCGCCTGCTCGAGACCGAGGCGCCGTGAGCGGTCGCGGCTTCGTCGAGTCCGTCGTCGAAGAGGCCGCCCTCGGGTGGCTCGCGGGCTTGGGATACGAAGTCGCCCACGGCTCGGAAATCGCCTTCGGGGAGCCGGGCGCGGAACGGACCGATCCTGCTTGTCGGGACGTCGTTCTCGAAGGGCGGCTGCGCGGCGCGCTCAAGCGCCTGAACCCGAAGCTCCCGTCAGAGGCGCTCGACGACGCCTTCCGCAAGCTCGTCCGCACGGACGGCCCGTCGCTGCTGGAGCGCAGCCGGGCGATGCACCGGCAGCTCGTCGACGGCGTCACCGTCGAGTTCGCGCGCAAGGACGGCTCCATCGGCGCGGCGCAGGCGGCCGTCGTCGACTTCGCGGACCCAAGGAACAACGACTGGCTCGCCGTCAACCAGTTCACCGTCGTCGAAGGCCAGCACAACCGCCGGCCGGACGTCGTCCTGTTCGTCAACGGTTTGCCGCTCGCCGTCATCGAGCTGAAGAACCCCGCCGACGAGAAGGCGGACGTGTGGAGCGCGTACCGCCAGCTCCAGACCTACCAACAGCAGATCCCCGCGCTCTTCGCGACGAACGCGACGCTCATCGCCTCCGACGGCACGCAGGCCCGCATCGGGACGCTCGGCGCCGGGAAGGAGTGGTTCAAGCAGTGGCGGACGGTCGGCGGCAAGGCCGACGCGCCGCGGTCCGTCTCCGAGCTGCAGGTGATGCTCGAAGGCGTCTGCGAGAAGCGCCGCTTCCTCGACCTTCTGCGCTACTTCATCGTCTTCGAGGACGACGGCGCGAAGGTCGTCAAGAAGATGGCGGGCTACCACCAGTTCCACGCCGTCGGCGTCGCCGTCGAAGAGACGCTACGCGCCGTGCAGGCGGCGGGGTCCGGCGTCGCCGCCGAGCCGCGACGGCCATATGGGCCGGAGCGCGCCCACGGGGGCGACGCGGGCGATCGGCGCGTCGGCGTCGTCTGGCACACCCAAGGCTCCGGGAAGAGCCTGACGATGGTTTTCTACGCCGGCCGGATCGTCCTGCACCCTGCGATGTCGAACCCGACGGTCGTCGTCGTCACGGACCGGAACGACCTCGACGACCAACTGTTCGGCACCTTCGCCCGCTGCAGCGATCTGCTTCGCCAACCGCCCGTCCAGGCCGACGACCGCGCCCACCTGCGCAAGCTGCTCGCCGTCTCAGGCGGCGGCGTCGTCTTCACGACGATCCAGAAGTTCTCGCCCCAAGACGGCGGCGATCGCCATCCCCTGTTGTCAGACCGCCGCAACATCGTCGTCATCGCGGACGAAGCTCACCGCAGCCAGTACGGGTTCGGCGAGCGCGTCGACCGCCGGACGGGCGAGCGCAGCTTCGGCTTTGCGCAGCATGTGCGCGACGCGCTCCCGAACGCGTCGTTCATCGGGTTCACCGGCACGCCCGTCGAACTCACCGACAAGAACACGCGAGCGGTCTTCGGCGACTACATCTCGGTCTACGACATCCAGAAGGCGGTTTCCGACGGCGCCACGGTTCCGATCTTCTACGAGAGCCGCCTTGCGAAGCTGGCGCTCAGGGACTCCGCGCGACCGCACCTCGACCCCGATTTCGAGGAGGCGACCGAAGGCGAGGAAGTCGAACGCAAGGAGAAGCTCAAGAGCAAGTGGGCGCAGTTGGAGGCGGTCGTCGGCGCCGGGCCGCGGCTGAAGCTGATCGCCAAGGACCTCCTCGCCCATTTCGACGCCCGTACGCAGGCCATGGACGGCAAGGCCATGGTCGTCTGCATGAGCCGCCGCATCTGCGTCGAACTCTACAAGGAGCTGATCGCGCTCCGGCCCGAATGGGACGGGGGCGACGACGACGCCCGCGGGGCGCTGAAGGTCGTCATGACGGGTTCCGCGTCGGACGACGTCGCTTGGCAGACGCACATCCGCAGCAAGCCCCGGCGCGAGGCGCTCGCGAACCGTTTTCGCGACCCGAAGGACCCGTTCAAGGTCGTCATCGTCCGCGACATGTGGTTGACCGGCTTCGACGCCCCTTGCCTGCACACCATGTACGTCGACAAGCCGATGCGCGGCCACGGGCTGATGCAGGCCATCGCGCGCGTGAACCGCGTGTTCAAGGACAAGCCGGGCGGACTGGTCGTCGACTACCTCGGCCTTGCCGACGAACTGAAGTCGGCGTTGCGGACCTACACCGAAAGCGGCGGTGAGGGCGCGGCGGCTCTCGATCAGGCCGAAGCCGTCGCGGTCATGCTCGAGAAGCATGAGGTCTGCGTCGGGATCTTCCGCGGGTTCGACCGCGGGCGATGGACGACGGGAACGCCCGCTGAGCGACTCACGCTGCTGCCTGCCGCGCAGGAACATGTGCTCGCCCAGAAGGACGGCAAGGCACGCGTGCTGCGGGCCGTCTCCGAACTCTCGAAGGCGTTCGCGTTGGCGGTCCCCCACGAGGAAGCGCTGCGCATCCGGGACGACGTCGGGTTCTTTCAATCCGTCCGCGCGGTCCTGACGAAGCACGCGGCGGGCGAATCGAAGTCCGACGAGGATCTCGACCACGCCATCCGGCAGATCGTCTCGCAAGCGCTCGTCTCCGACGGGGTGATCGACGTCTTCGCAGCGGCAGGCCTGAAGAAGCCCGACATCTCCATCCTGTCCGACGGATTCCTGGCCGAGGTCCGCGACATGCCTCACCGGAACCTTGCGGTCGAACTTCTTCAGAAGCTTCTGCGAGGCGAGATCAAGGCGCGGTCGAAGCACAACGTCGTCCAGGCGCGATCATTCAGCGAGCTGCTGGATCAGGCAGTTCGTCGCTACACGAACCGCGCGATCGAGACCGCGCAGGTGATCGAGGAGCTGATCGGCCTCGCCAAGGACCTGCGCGCCGCGGAGGCCCGCGGCGAATCCCTCGGCCTGAACTCGGACGAGCTGGCCTTCTACGACGCACTCGAAACGAACGACAGCGCGGTAAAGGTCCTTGGCGAGCCGACGCTGAAGTCCATCGCCCGTGAGCTGGTCGACACCGTCCGCAAGAACGTGACCATCGACTGGACGGTCCGAGAGAACGTGCGCGCCCAGCTCCGCGTGCTGGTGAAGCGCATCCTGCGGAAGCACGGTTACCCGCCGGACAAGCAGGAGAAGGCCACCCAAACCGTGATCGAGCAGGCGGCGCTCCTCTGCGAAAACTGGGCGGAGAACGGAGCGCCGTGAACCAAGCGGTCTACGACAAGCTGATCGCCGTCGCCAAGCAGCGATCCCTCGTCACGTACGCGGACCTGGCGCGCGTGGCCGACCTCGACGTCGCGGCGGACGGCGGAGTCAGACACCTGGGCACGATCCTCGACGAGATTGCGCTTCACGAAATCCGCGCAGGGCGACCGCTTCTCGCGGTCGTCGTGATCCGCGCCGATCGCGGCGTTCCTTCGAAGGGACTGTTCGACTTTGCCAGAAAGCACGGGATGCTGAGGGGCAGGGATGAGACCGGGTTCTTCTCCGACGAACTGCGGCGGGTGTACGAGGCGTGGGCTGACCGGTGAACGCAACCGGGGCTGCGGAACTCGGAACCCGACTACGCAGGTGCTGCGGTCGAGGGGGGGCCGCAGGGCGGCTCGACGCCAACCGCCGCCGCACCCGTGAGGGCTTGACCGCCGATCAGGCGGACTCGATACTGCCGCGCGCGACGTCCGTCGTGTCGCGGCAGGCGTTCTACACGGCCTTCCGCACCGACATGGAGGACGCCGAACGATGCCATGAATACAGCCGCGCCAGGACGCTCGCCCGCCGCAAGGCGGCC
>DASPNK010000254.1:0-2600 GCA_035626575.1 Planctomycetota bacterium
CACCGACAACCGGCACCGCACCGCCCCCGAGATGCGGAAGCTGTTCGAGAAGCACGGCGGCGCGCTGGCCGCGACCGGCGCGTGCTCCTACCTCTTCGCGACCAAGGCGCGCTGCGTCGTCCCCGCCGCGGGGGTGACCGAAGAGCGCGCGATGGAGGTCGCGATGGAAGGCGGCGCGGACGACGTGACGCGCGAAGGCGACGCCTGGGTGTTCCTCGCGGCGCCTCCGCAGTTCGTTCCGCTCCGCCAGGCGCTGGAGAAGGCGAAGCTCAAGCCGAGCGAGGCCGGAGTGGCGCAGGTTCCGACGTCGCTCACCGAGGTGCGCGACCTCGAGGTCGCGAAGAAAGTGCTGGCGTTCCTCGACGAGCTGGACGACCACGACGACGTGCAGAACGTGTGGTCGACGGTCGACGTCCCCGACGACGTCGCGCGGCAGCTGGGCTGAGCGCCCTGCGGTCCGGTCAGCCCGACGGCCGCGTCGCGGACGCCTTCTCCGCCTCGGCGGCGCGCGTTTTCGCGTCGTGGCGGCGGCGGATGTCCTCGATCAGCTCCGTGTCGTCGATCGAGTAGAACCGCCAGGCGCTGACGTACCGCACCTCGTAGACGTCGTCGGCGGTCGCGCCCGGTCGAAGCGGCCGCCCGTCGTCGGAGACGAGCCGCGCGAGGAGCGCGCCCCGGTCGTCGAACCGCAGCGCGTCGCCCGGCGCGCGCAGGTCCCCGTAGGCCGTGCGGCCGTCGCGGAAGCGGACTTCGAAGCCGGTCTCCCGCACGAGCGTCGCCTTCGCCGAGCGCGTTCCGTCGGAGAGGGTGATCTCGGCCAGGTTCGGATCGAGGTAACGCGGCTCGCCCACGAGGTTCACCCGCGCGAGGTCGCCGACGCGCTCACGGAGCGCGGCCAGCGCTTCGTCGCGCACGAAGAAGTAGTCGGCGTTGGTGATCCTCCGCTCCGCCTTCATGCGCTCGGAAAAGGTCGCGAACTCGTGGTGGGCGTAGGCCTCGTCCGACTCCGTGCGGGCCACGGCGTCCTTCAGGTATTCGAACGTCGCCCGCGGCGTGGCGAAGCTGCGGCCGGGGAGGCGTTCCGGCGGCGGGCAGTCGGGGCAGGCGCAGGCGCCGAGGAGCGTGAAGAGCGCGGCGGAGGCCGCGGGGCGGCCGCGTCGAAGGACGGCGCTCATGAGGCGCGGAGGGTACCACGCGCTCCGCGCGCGACGGCCCGCGGGGGAGCGCGCGTTATCATGCGCGCCCCTCCGCCGGCCACGCCTCCCCTCGACGCCTGATGAGCCCACCTCCGCCCCCCGGCGCGCGCCCTCTCCTCGGCGACATCCTCGTCCGCGCCGGCGTCCTGACGCCCGAGAAGCTCGAAGACGGCCTGCGCTACCAGAAGGAGACCGGCCTCAAGATCGGCGAGTGCCTCGTCCGGCTCGGGCACTGCCGCGTCGACGACGTGACGCGCGCCCTCGCGCGGCAGGCGGGACTGCCGTTCGTCGACGTGCGCAAAGGCGTGATCCCGCCCGAGACGCTGCGCGCCGTTCCGAAAGAGGTGTGCGTCGAGCACAACGTGCTCCCGGTGAAGGTCGACGGCGCGACGGTCACGCTCGCCGTCACCGATCCGCTCGCCGAATACAACCTCGAGCACCTGCGCTTCCTCCTGAACGTCGAGTTCAAGTGCGCGCTCACGTCCGAAGAGGCGATGCTGGAGGGGCTGAAGCGTTACTTCAACGTCGACAAGCGCGACGCGAAGACGGTGGGCGACGTCGCGCGCCGCGCGCCGGGCGCCGGCGCGAAGGAGGACGACGACGCGCCCATCATCCGGCTCGTGAAGCGGATGTTCGAGGACGCGATCCGCGCCCGGGCGTCCGACATCCACGTCGAGCCCATGGCCGACCGCGTCCGCGTGCGGTTCCGCATCGACGGCGTCCTGCGCAACGTCGAGGAGTTCCCGGCGCACCTCCACGGCGCCATCTCGTCGCGCCTCAAACTTCTCGGCGAGATGGACCTCTCCGAGAAGCGGAAGCCTCAGGACGGCCGCATCGTGTTCAAGACGACCGACCGCGAGGTCGACATGCGCGTCTCCGCGCTGCCCGCCTCGCACGGCGAGTCGATCGTCATGCGCCTCCTCGACAAGACCACCGGCCTCGTCAGCCTCGAGCGCCTCGGCGTGGTCGGCGAAGAGCTCCGGCGCTTCCGGCGGATCATCAAGCGCCCGAACGGCATCTTCCTCGTCACCGGCCCGACCGGCTCCGGCAAGACCACGACGCTGTACGCGGCGCTGCAGGAGCTGAACAAGCCGAACGTGAAGATCATCACCGCCGAGAACCCGGTGGAATACCACCTGCCCGGCGTGAACCAGTGTCAGGTGCGCCACGGCATCGGGCTCGACTTCGTGCGCATCCTGCGCGCGATGCTGCGGCAGGCGCCGAACATCATCCTCGTCGGCGAGATCCGCGACCATGAGACGGCGTCCATCGCCGTGCAGGCCGCGCTCACGGGCCACCTCGTCTTTTCGACGCTGCACACCAACGACGCGCCGTCGGCGCTCACGCGCCTCATCGACATGGGCGTCGCGCCGTTCCTCGTGTCGTCGTCCGTGTCGGCGGTGC
>DASPNK010000255.1:0-4019 GCA_035626575.1 Planctomycetota bacterium
ACGACGGCGGCTCCGCCCGGATGCGCCTTCGCCAGCGCGTTCGCCGCGGCCGCCGCGCGCGCCTTCACGTCGGCGAGGCTCTCGCCGTCGGCGGGCTTCGGGTCTTCGCCGCGCTTCCAGGCCGACATCCGCTTCGCGATCGGGAACGGCTTGCCGTCGACGTCTTTGCCGTCGACGAGAGGCCCGAATCCGGGGTCGGACACCGGCGGCGCCGCGCCGCGCGTTTCGGCGACGAGCGCCGCGGTCGCACGCGCCCGCCCGGCCGGCGAGCAGTAGAACGGAGCGCTCACGTCCTTCAGCTTCGGCGCCGCGTCGACCGCCTGCTTCCGACCCTTCTCCGTCAGGTCCTCGAGCTTCGCCGGATCGGTCGCCGGGTCGTGCGGCAGGTTCTTGAACGCTTCGGCGTGCCGCATCAGATAGAGGCGGAACGGCGCGGCGGGGGCGGTCGGGGGCGGCGAGGTCGGCGCAGGGCCGGGCGACGAACGCTCCGCCGCAGCAGCGGTCGACGCGGGTCCGCGATCGACGTCGCCGGGGCGCGCCGGCGCTTCGGCTGAGACCGCCGACGACTCTCCGCAGCACGTCCCGCCGTCTTCAGATCCCGCGCACGCCGCCGCGAAGACGACGCACGCCGCGACTCCGAGCCTCCAAGTGATGCGCAGCATGCGGGCAGCGTAACCGTGCCGGCGCGCGGTTCGGCGTCGACGGCCGTCGTCGCGGCCGTCGCTCAGGGATTGAGCGTCCAGGTCAGAACGACCTCCGACGCGTCGTCGGCGGCGGCGACGTCGAAGCCTTCGGGGGTCAGGCGCCAGGGCGGGGACGACGATTGCCGTCCCTGCAATTTGTCCGGAGGCCCCAGGTATTTGAAGGCCCACCATCTGCCCGGTGCGAGGTCGATCACGGCGTCCCATCCGAAATGGGCGCGAACGGCGCCGCCCGGCCCTTCGAGGAACGTCGGCGGCGGAACCATATGCGGATGAGGCGACCGGATGCGAACGCGCACCGGAGTCGCAGCGTCGTTCCACTCCAGAACGGCTTCGGCGAGTCCCTCCGCCGGAACGTCGACCTCGACGGGCGTGACCTGCGACGGCGTGCCAAACTTGCCGGCTGCGGAAACGACGTAGCGCGACGGCGGCAACCTCACGATCCCGCCCGCTCGCAGCGTCCTTCGCTCGCCTCTCGAGGCGCCTTGGCTTTCGTCGGCCGGTCCGACACGCAGCGGGATTTCGAGCGTGCGGCCGTTCCGACGGCGGACCACGCATCGAAGGCGTCCCACGGGACCCGAGGCGCCCGCCGGTGGCGCGACCTCGTACGGCGCCTTCCAGCGACTCGGCGGCGACGCGCGCACGTCGGCCGCGACCTCCTCTCCGTCGGCGCGGCGGACGGACACGGCAGCGGCCCACGCCGGGTCGGGCTCGGAGCGGCGGCTCAGATAAACGCTGACGGCGTCGGCGCCGAGCCGCGCCCGCAGCCGCGCCGCCACCACGTCGCCGACATGGCCCGCGCGCGCCCATGGGTAGGGCGGGGTCCTTCCGCCGCCCGTCGCCGAAACGCCGAGGTAGCCGATGTCGACGTCGACGATGTCCGCGCATTCCGGCGCGACCTTCGCGCACACGGCGACCAACGGCGCCGCGACGAGGTCCCAGCGGTATTCGCCGCCGTCGTTCCCGCCGAACCGATAGAGGCCCGGCGCGTCGCGCCCCCCGCCCAGGCGCGGCCCGTCGAAGCCCCCCGAGGGATAACCCGCATGATCGATCACGACGTGATCCTCATCGCCGCCCGCGACGAGCCACCGTCCGGGCGGCAGCCCGCGCAGCGTCGCCTCCCCCGCGGCGTCGGTCACCGCAGCGGCGAGCCACGCATTCCCGACCGGCGCGGCGCCGTCGACCGCGTCGTCGAAGACCGCGGTCCAAAGCGTCGTCGCGCTCGGTCCGAAAGCGACGACCCGACAGCCGGGGACGGGCGCTCCGTCCAGGCCCTTGACGCGGACGGCGACGACGCACGCCTTTGGCAAGTTCACGTCGCGACGCTCGCCGGCGGCCGGAGGGTCGACGACGACGGCTCGACAACCCTCGGCGCCGACGACCAGCAGGACGTCCGCGCCGCCGCCGGGCGGCAGTTGCAGCACGCCCTCGGCTGACGAACGCGGCGCGTCGGTAAGCGGTCGACACGCTCGCGCCGCCGACGGCATCCAGGCGGCCCAAGCTCCGAGGATCGGAGCTCCGTCGGCGTCGAACACGCGCAATCGCCCACGTCGGGCGGGCTCGAGGGGTCGCGAAGCCGGGCGCGAGTCGGCGGTGGGATCCGGCCCGTCGCCGAATTGCGGCGCCGCGACGGCGCACGCCGCGAGCGCGGCCATCAGGCCGACCGCGGACGCGGGGCCCGTCCAGGAGAAGATCCGTCGGCCGCGGCGCATGCGGGTCTCAGTGTGTCGTCCGCGCCGCTCGAAACGAACACGCGCGCCGCCGAGGACCACGCAAAAACCGGAATCGGCGGCGCCTGCTCCGCGTGCCACGCCGCAAAGAATGCGGACTGCGGCCGCGGGCCACCCACGCCGCGTCCCTCGCCGACGCACGCGCTTCCGCCGCCTGCCCCGCCGAAAACCGCGAAAACTGCGCCCTCGGCCCCGAGCTTGCAAAGGGGGCTCTCGCCCGTCGAGCCC
Organism: Planctomycetota bacterium; assembly: GCA_035626575.1. GTDB lineage: Bacteria > Planctomycetota > CAIWVZ01 > DASPNK01. The sequence continues at coordinate 2,660 of DASPNK010000255.1, forward strand.
GCGCACTTCCAGCGGGGCGGCGGCGCGAGACGCCTATGCCCACGCCTTCACGACCGAGCCGACGGAAGCCCCTCGCCGTCGCCGGCCTCGCCGCGGTCCTCCTGCTCGCGGCGTTCGCGACGCCGAGTCGATCCGGCGCGGCGCCCGCCGCCGCTCCCCAGGACGACGCCCCGCCCGCAGCCGAGCTGCCGCTCCGCGACTGGCCGATCTCCGCCGCCGCGGCGCGCGGGCGCGCGGCGTATCTGGAGAACTGCGTCGGATGCCACGGCCCCGAGGGCGAGGGCGACGGGCCCGCGGCCGCGTTCCTCAATCCGCTGCCGCGCAACTTCCAGGTCAACAAGTTCAAGTTCCGCAGCACGCGGGCGGGGGACCTTCCGACCGACGACGACCTGCTGCGCACGATCACCTATGGGCTCCCGGGATCGTCGATGCCCGGCTTCCCGCTCCTCCATGAATCGAAGCGGCGCGACCTGGTGCAGTACGTCCTGCACCTCGCGGCGTACGGCGAAGGCCGCGCGCTCGCGCGCCGCCGGATGATGGAGGAGGAGATCGGGCTCGACGAGCTTCGGAAGCAGCTGCCCGACGTCGTCGCCAAGGTGCGGCGCGAGTTTTTCGACGCGCGGAAGACGATCGAGGTGCCGCCGGAGCCCGCCGAGACGGCGGAGAGCCTCGCGCTCGGGAAACGCCTCTTCCTCAAGAGTTGCGCGGCGTGCCACGGCGAAACGGGCCGCGGCGACGGGCCGTCGTCGAACTCGCTGCGCGACTGGCGGGACGCCGAGATCCGTGCGCGCGACTTCACGTCCGGCGTCTTCCGCGCCGGCGACTCCGGCCGCGACCTGTTCCTGCGCCTGCGCACGGGCATCGCCGGAACGCCGATGCCGGCGTTCTCCGAGCCCGACGACGAGCTGTGGGCGATCGTCCATTACGTCCGATCCCTCAAGCGCCCGGGCGCCGTCCCGGTGACGCGCCGCATGGGCCGCATCCCCGGAGCCGAGAAATGACCGCCGTCGCCGTCGCCGCGACCGCCGCGCACGACGACGACGCGGCCGCCGTCGCGCTCGTCGAGAAGAAGCTGGTGCAGTGGCACCTGATCGCGGGCTTCTTCTTCTTCCTGACCTCGACCCTCTGGGGCTTCCTGGTCTCCCTGCAGTTCCTGCATGTCTACCCGTTCGAGGGCGTCTCATTCCTCAGCGCGGGCCGCGTGCGGCTGCTGCACACCAACGAAGTCGCGTACGGGTTCCTCGTCAACGGCTTCCTCGGCCTGCTCTATTACGCCGTGCCGCGGCTCACGGGACGGCCGGTGGCGGGCGCGAAGCTGGGGTGGTTCATCTTCGTCGTCTGGCAGGTCACGACGCTGCTG
>DASPNK010000256.1:0-3258 GCA_035626575.1 Planctomycetota bacterium
CAGCGCGCGCAGGGCGGCGTTGACCACCGTAGTCGACGTCGCCCCGAGGCGCGCCGTCGCCGCGTCGGCGACGCTCGCCGCCAAAGCGCGCGCGCTTTCGGTGCGCTCGGCGGTCCCCGGCGTCGCCAGCTCCCCCGCGGCGAGCAGCAGCGCGGCGACGACGTCTTCGTGCGTCTCCGCCGCGGCCGCGGCGAGAAGGCGGCCGACCGACTCGGCGACCAGCTCCGGCGCGGCCTCCTTGAATCCCGCCATGGCCTGCGCGGCGTGGATGCGGATCTGCGGCAGCGAGTAGCGGTTCCGGTCGAGGTAATCGGCGGGCATGGTCTTGGCCTGCGCCAGCCGATCGATGTTCGACTGCGCCTCCTGAACCAGCTGCTCGGTGACGCGCTTCATCGCCGACCGGAAGAGCGCGGCGTCGGTGAGGCCTTCGGGGTTCTCGGCGAGGAAGCGCGGGAACCACGCCTGCCACTGCGCGACGGCGGCGAAGTCGTGGTTGGTGATGCGCTCGAGCGTGGCGCGAAGTTCGGCCGCTTCGGTCTGCCGCTTGGGGTCGGCGAGCCCTTCGATGAGGCGCTGCACCGCCGCCAGCCGCTCGCCGGGCTCGTCCGCGAGGTCCGGCAGAAGTCTCAGCAGGCGCCGCCGGTTCTCGACGTCTTCGCTCCGACGGATCTCCTCGAGGATGCCGTCGGTGAGCGACGTCCGCCGGTCGAAGCTCTTGAGGCGCGCGGAGAGGAAGCGGTCGCGGCCCGGATCGCCGCGGCCGAACGCCCCGAGGAGGACGGTGACCACGTCGGTCGCGTCGCCGTGCTCCTCGAACGCCGACACCACGCCTTCCAACACCGCGTCCGACACCGGCTTGTTCGCCAGCATGTCGAGGAGCCGTCGGCGCGCCTCGGGCCCGAGGCCGAGGATGCCCGCGGCTTTGATTCCGGCGCTCCCCGCGCTGGTCGCGTTGCGGAGGTCCACCAGCCGACGCTCGACGTCGTCGTTCGGGTCGAACGGTCTCGTGGCCGGGCCGGTCTCCGGCGTCTGACACCGGATCGCGGCGGACCCCAGGACGACCCCGAAGGCGAAAAGACAGGTCGTGAGGCGTCGGACGGTCATGGGTTCGGGGCGGTCGCGATCGGAAGGAAGCGGACGTCGCGCGCCGCGGGCGGGGGGCCTCCGCAGAACGGCCCGGAAGTCTATCAGGCTCCCTCGCGCGCCGGGCCGTCCACGCCGAGGATCGCGAGGCGTTCGAGCGCGGCGGCGAGAGCGGCCTCGGGCGTGCCGGACGCCTCGACGACGGCGTCGCACGTCGTCCGATAGAGCGCGTCGCGCTCCGCGAAATGCACGTAGGGCTCGCGGTCGCCCTCGGCCGCGGAGACCAGGATCGGACGCGCGGCGGGGTCGGGATCGCGGGCCGCGCGCGCCGCGAGGATCCACGGATCGACGCGGAGGTAGACGACGGTCGCCCGCGCGGCGAGGGCCCGGCGCGACGCCTCGCGGAGCGGTGCGCCGCCTCCGGTCGCGATCACCGCGGGCGTCGGAGCGTCGAGGAGCGCCGCGAGGGTCGCGGCCTCGACGTCGCGGAACGGCGCCTCGCCCCGTTCGCGCAACCAGCGCGCGGGCGTCAGGCCCGTCGCCTCGGCCAGCGCGACGTCGACGTCGACGAAGCTCCGGCCCAGCGCGGCCGCGAGCAGACGTCCGACCACGGACTTCCCCGCCCGGCGCAGCCCGATCAGCGCGACGTGCCTCACGGCGTCCGGTCGAGCGCCCACGACGTCGCCTCCGCGATCGCCGCCACGGCGGCGGGGTCCGCGTCGGCGCGGAACAGCGCGAGCTGGGCCGCGGCCTGCGCCGCGTACATCGCGTCGCCGCCGATCACGTCCAGCCCGCGGTCCTGGGCGTCGAGGGCGGTCGGCGTGCGCCGCGGACGGTAGTTGGTCTCGAAGTACGCGCCGCCGGAGGCGATCCAGTCGAGGTCGACGGCCCGGCCCCGCGGGTCGCGCGGCGATCCGGCGGGCGTCGCGTTGACCACGAGGTCGAAAGCCGCCGGCGCGATCGCCGCCCGCGTCGCCGTCGGCACGCCGTCGAGCGGCGACGGCGGCGGCGGATCGCGGCGCGAGACGAACGTCGTCCGGCACCCCAGCGAGCGCAGCGCCCAGGCCGCCGCCGCGCCGGCGCCTCCGAGGCCGACCACGCCGGCGCGGACGGTGCGGGCGTCCCGCGACCGCCTGCGGAGCCACGCCCGCGTGGGCTCAGAGACGCCGTCGACGTCGGTGTCGTAGGCGGTCCAGACGCCGCCTTCGTTGACCAGCGTGTTGGCGGCGCCCACGGCGCGCGCGCGAGGATGGACCTCGTCGGCCAGGTCGAGCGCCGCGACCTTGAACGGCGTGGTGACGGAAAGCCCTCGGATGCCGAATCGCCGGCACGCTTCGCGGACCGCGACCGTCGACGTCGTCGGGAACGGCACGTAGCAGGCGGGCAAACCGCACGCGCGAAAGACGCGGTTGAAGACGAGCGGCCCGATCGATTCTTCGGCGCGGTCGCCGAGAACCGCGTAGGCCGCTTCCGGCGCCGGCCCGGCGGCGCCGTCCCGGTAGAGCCGCGCGTACAGCTCGAACGTCGGAAGCTCGGCGGGCAACGGCACGGGCGACGGCCCCGCGCCGGGGCCATCGTAGCGGACGTACGTCCACGGGCTCCGCATCCGCTCGGCGAGCAGGCGCGACGGCAGCCCCGCCGGCCCGAGGCCGATCGCCGTCACCTTCCCCGGCGCGACGTCGGCCGCCCGGGACAGCGCCGTCAGCTCGGTCGCGTTGCGCACGCGGATCGCGATCTTGACGAGGTCGGCGCCGGCGGCGAGCAGGGCCTTCGCGAGGCTTCGGACGTCGCACGCCAATCCGTCGAAGTCGTGGTGCGACGCGACGAGCCGCGCGCCGGGAGGTTTGACGAACGCGGGCAGCAGGTCGGCTTCCACGTCGATCCACGCCGCGCCGGCTTCGGCGGCGCCGCGGAGCAGCGCGGCCCGCGCGTCCTCCGCGCCGCGGAAGCGCCCGCCGTCCCGCGGACGGCGGCACGTCGCCAGCACCGGCAGCGGCGCGCCGCGGCAGACGTCGGGGGACGGCGCGTCGAGCGCGTCGAGCCGGACCTCGGCCATGACCTCGGCGCCGTCCGCGCGCGCGTCCGCGGCGAGCGCGGCCAGCGCGGCGCGGACCTCCGCCTCGGTCCGCCGCGCCACGACGGCGACGATCACGGCGCGTCGTCCAGGACGTCCCG
>DASPNK010000257.1:0-5547 GCA_035626575.1 Planctomycetota bacterium
CTCCGTCGCGGGCCGACGGTTCGTCGAGGCCCGCCTTCGCCGCCATCGCGCGCAGGTCGGCCCGGCGCTTCCACGCCCAGACGCCGAATCCGCCTCCGAAGATCAGCGCTGCCGCGGCGAGATTGCCTGCCCACGCACGACCGCCGAACCACGCCGCGAACCCGTCGGCGAGGCCCGAAACGAGAAGAACGCCGGCGGTCGCCGTAGCGGCGACGCCGGCGATCGCGAGCCACGCGACGAGCGCGCCGCTCCAGACGCTTTCGCGGACCTTGAAGCGCGCTCTCAACGCCTCCGCCCGCGCCAACCGGCGCAGCGCGCCCACGAGCCTTCCCGCGGACGCCTTCAGGTCGAGAGTGGCGGCGGAGTCGCTCAACGCGTCCTCGCAGAGGGCGTGCGCCGCCCGCGCGTCGCGTTGCGGCGCGGCGGCGGCGGCGGGATCCTCGGTCTCCGGCGTCGCGGGGACCACCCGCAGGGCCTCCGGCGGGGCGGGCGTTTGGACGTTCATGGGCGCTTCGGGCCCGCGTCGTCGGTCGCTCAGCGGCGACCGCGGAAGAACAGGCTCAGGAGCGCGCCGGCGCCGGCCGCGATCAACAGGGCCTGCAGCGGCTTCGACTCGACGAAGTCGCGCACCGCTCCCGTCGCGTTGCCGATCCGATCCGACGCGATCTCGCGGGCGTCGTCGCCCAACTTGCGAAGGTCCTCGCTGAGGCGCACGGCGTCGTCGCGCAGGCGCCCCGCTTCGTTTCTCATGTGCTTCATGGCGGTGTCCCGTCGTTGAGAGCCGGGACGCCCCGCGGGCGCCCCGGTCGTGCGGCGTCGGCGGTCGTTCCGCCGACGCCCGGTTCCGTCCTTCCCGCTCAGCGCATGTCCCCGCGATTCGGATCGCGCGGCGCGTCGCGGTTCACGTCCTTGTCCTTGTGCTTCTCGGTCCCCGGCGGGCAATCCCAGACGGGCTTGCCTTCGGCGTCCCGCAGCTTCAGCTCGCGCGGCGGCTCGACCGACTTGATGGAGCCCGCGACGAGCACGGTTTGACTGCCGTACTTCGCCCGCGACCCCGTCACTTCGACCTTCTTGCCGGCGCGGAGGCCGAGCGCGTTCTGCTCCGAGTACGCGTACGGCGCGCCGTACACGATGACTTCGCGGCCGTCGTCGGCGCGCACGCGGAGACGCACGCGCTCTTCGCGCTCGTCGCCCACGCGGACGGTGCCGATCGTGGTGATCACGCCCGTCACGGTCTCGGTCGTCTTCGGGTCGTAGAAGTCACGGAAGGTGACCGGCGTCTCGCCCGTGTCCGCCGATCGGTCGGTGCGGAACTCGGACTTCGCCTTGCCGAAGTAGTCGCGTCCCTGGACCAGCCAGGCGTCGTCGTTCAGCGCCGGCATGCGATCGCCGGAGAACGCCACCGCCTCGACGCGGTCTTTGGTCGCGGGCAGAACGTAGACGTCGCGATCGCGATCCAACGACATCATGTCGAACGGAACGAGCGCGAACTTCTCGCCCATGCCGAGCACGCCGCCGTAACCGATCACGGCCGCGTCGACCGCGCCGCGGTGCAGATCGACGATGAAGTCCTCGATCTCGCCGAGGCTCTTCCGGTTCGCGTCGACCACGTTCACGCCGATGAGCTTGCTCAGTCGACGGTGGACGAACTCCGCGCCGCGCGGGTGATTCGCGCCGAGGTTCGTACCGCCCATCTCGCCGGTCGATCCGGCGCCGCCCGTGCCGTCCCGCGCGTCGTCGCGACGGGCCGGGTCGTTGCGGTCGGCCGGCTGGTTGCCGCCGGGGTTGGTGTCGCGCCCGCCGTGCGGGTCATGACGTCGATCGTCGAACGCCGGCGGCGTGTACTTGCCGCGGTAGAACTCGTCGACCTGGTTCGACCAGGTGCGGTCGGCGAAGTCCGGCCAACGATCCTTGTCGAATCCCGGCGACTTCTTCAGCGTGTCCTTGTCCAGCGCGAGCGTGGCGACCGGATCTTCGTCCTTGCCGCGCGGCGTCAGCTGGATCAGGCCCCACGGCATCGCGAAGAGCTTCTCGCCCATGCCGAGGAAGCCGCCGTAGCCGACGACGACGTACGCGATGCGGCGTCCGCCCGCGTCGAGGACGATGTCCTCGATCTCGCCGAGGTTCTCGCCCTGCGTGTTCTTGATGTCCGTGCCGATGAGACGGGTCGCCTTGCACCTCTCGGTGCGAAGGGCCGTCGTCTTTCCGTCCGCGCCGGCGACGGTCCTGTCGTCCGTCACGGGCGCTTGTGCGAACAGCGACCCGCCGACGACGAGAGCCGTCGCCGCGGGAAGCCAGCGAACGAATTTCATGTGATCCTCCTGGTTGCGTGTGTTCTGGTCCGACCGACCTACCGCATCCATAGACGGATCACGTCGGCCGCCGGCGAACTGCGCGCGCAAGTCCGGTGCGCTCGGCGCCGGGTTCCACGCGCTTGCGTCCGCGCGCCGTTCGGCAGTCGCCCTCGACGTGAGGACTTGCGCGCGCGGCGAGGCGCGCAACCGCGCCGCGCGCGGCCGGACGCCGCGTCGCGGGGCTTCGCGCGACGTGTTTTCGTCGGTTACGGACGTTGCGGATTCGCGCACGGTGCGCGCGAGCGGAACGGCGCGACGCGCGTCGAATGTCTTCCGCCGCCGACCGACGCCGCGTCTTTCGACGGACGTCCGTCGGCGGAAGCTCGGAGCGCCTCAGCCACCGACGCGTTTCGTTTCGAGCGTGACCGCGACGCGCAGCGCGCGCGAGACGGGGCAGTTCTCCTTCGCCTCGGCCGCGAGCTTCTCGAAGGTTTCGTCCGCGGCGCCCGGAACGTCGGCTTCGAGGCGCAGCCGGCTCGACGCGATCGACCATCCGCCCTGCGTCTGCTCGAGCACGACCGTCGCTTCGGTGACGAGCGTCCGCGCGGGGACTCCCGCCTTCTCGAGCGCGGCGGAGAGCGCCATGGTGAAGCACCCCGCGTGCGCCGCGGCGATGAGCTCCTCGGGATTCGTGCCGGCCCCGCTCTCGAAGCGCGCGCCGAACGAATACGGCGTCTCCTTGAGCGCCCCGCTCGACGTGGTGAGCGCGCCGCGCCCCGACTTCAGGCCTCCGTTCCAGCGTGCGACCGCGGTGCGTTGCATTCCGACCTTCCTTTCGCCGTCGGCCGCAGGCGCGCGGCGCGGCGGAGCGACGTCAATCTTTGTGCAGCGGAATCGGCTCGGCGCCGGCCTCGCGGAAGATCCGCTCGGCCGCCGCGATGCGCGCTTCCTGGTCGGGCCCCGACGCGTCGGCGGCGACGAGCACCTTCCCCTTGCCGAGCGCCTGGTCGTAGAAGTCCGTCGCCTCACGGTCGACGCCGCGGCTCAGCATCGCGCCGATGTAGCCTCCGGCGACGGCGCCGCCGCCCGCGGTCGACGCGATCACCGGCCCCGCCACGAGCAATCCGGCGCCGCCCGTCCCGACGACGGCCGCCGCCGCGGCGAGGCCGCCGAGCACGAGACCGATCGCGCCGCCCGCCGCGGCGGCCTTCGGCGCCGCCGAGCCCGACGGCGGCTTGCGCTCGTAGTCGGCGAGGTCGGTGCGCTCGCACTTCGCGCACACCACCTGCAGCTTGTCTTTGCCGAAGCCCGCGTCGTGAAGCCGTCGGACCGCATCGTCCGCCTGATGGAGGTTCCTGAACACGCCGACGCGCACGACGCCTTCCGGATGCCGCGGTTCGTCCGCCATGGTGGGATCCCCTTGCACGGTCGCCGCGGTGGGAACGCGGCCGCCATCCTGCTCATAGAGCGGCGGCGCCGTCAGGCGGCGCGCGCGGCGGACGACATCGGCTGCACGGGCGGCGGCTCGGGCGGGCCGACCGGCGACGGCATCGGAGGCGGAACCTCCGTCGGCGTCTGCGGAGGCATGCCCGGCGGCGCCGCGGGCGAAGGCGTGGAGGGCGGGACGTTCGGCGGCATCGGTTGAGGCGTGACGGGCGGCATGTTCGGCGGAGTCTCCGGGGGCATGGGAGTCGGCGTGAGGGGCGGAACGTTCGGAGGCGCCTCCGGCGGCGTGGCCGGCGGCGTCGTCGGAGGGATCTGCGGCGTGGCCGGCGGGACGTTCGGCGGCGTCGTCGGTGGGATGTTGGGCGGAACGTCGGGCGGCATGGGCGTCGGGCCCGTCGGCCCGGCCGGGTCCTGCGATCCCAACCTGGACGCGTCGCCGCGGCGTGCTCCCACCGTCGTCGTCATTTCAACCTCCCGCCGCGGTCGGGCGGGGCGCGCACACGACGCGCCCGGGGCCGAACACGGCGCCTATCCGAGGGATAGAGCGGCGTACGGACGCGGACGACGAATCCGCACCCCGTTCGCCGTCACTCGGGGCGCATCGCGCGGTCGCGGCGCGCCGACACGCTGATGCCGCCGCCTTCTTCGAGGACCGCGAGATCCACGTCGTCGAGGGCGATCACGCCGCGGCGCTCCCGGGCCGCGGAAAGCACGTCGTCGAGGTCGACGCGCTCCTGATGCAGCGCCTCCGCGCGCGGTTCTCCGTCGCGCACGAGGATCAGCGCCTTCCCGTCGAGGACCGCGCGCAGCTTCGCGCGGCGGCGCTTCAACACCGAGAGGAAGACGTCGATCGCGGTCAGCGTGAGCACGAGCAGGAAGCCGTGCGTCAGCGAACCGTCGTCGCCCACCAGCGCCTGCTGGACGCATTCGCTGATGACGAGCGTGAGCACGAGGTCGAAGGTCGTGATGCTCGCCAGCGTGCGTTTCCCCGAGAGCCGGAACAGCAGCAGCAGGAAGACGTAGACGAGGGCCGCTCGGACGACGGAGGACATCACGGTTCCTTCAAGGGAAGACGAACTGTCCGAAGGCGAAGGCGTCGCCGCCCTCGATCCCGAGGCGGCCCTGGCGGCGGCCGGCGCGGTCGTGGGCGATCCGGATCCGCAACGTGCGGGCGGCGTCCCCGCCGCCGGAGACGAACTCGTAGACGCAGCGGTCGTCGAGCAGCCGCGTGCGGTCGGGCGGCGGGAACGTCTCCATCTGATCGACCCCGGCGAGGTACTCGCGGTCGATCCAGACCGCGACGACGCCTCCGGCCGGCGGGCGGAACGTGACCGAGAGATCGGTCGGCGCGTGCGCGCGCACGAGGCGCTCGTACTCGAGGCGCGCGCCGCCTTGCGCCGTCGCGGAGGCGTGCGCGAGCGGCCCTCCGCCGAAGGCGCCGGCGAGCGCCGCGAGGATGACCGCGCAACCGATCGCCCAAGAGACGCGTTGCACGCGCCACTCGCGGCGGTGGAACGGCGCGCCGGCCTCGAGGTCGGCCAGCGCGCCGTCGGGCGTCGCGACGCTGCGGGCGTCGTCGCTCATCGCGCGCCCGTCGGCCGGGCGCGCGACGCGAACGGCCGCGCCGCCGCGTCGAAGGTCATGAAGCGTTCGAGCCGCCGCCGGTCATGCCGGCGCCGTCGCCCGTCCCGCCGCCGCCGCGACGCCGACCGCCGCCCTGGCCGCCGGACGCGCCGCTCTGGCCCTGCGACTGCGCGGCCGCGCCGGACTGGGTTTTTCCGCGACCGCCGCCGCGCTGCGCGCCGCC
>DASPNK010000258.1:0-2578 GCA_035626575.1 Planctomycetota bacterium
ACGCTGTTCTGGACGTTCGTGAAGATCGGCTCGGTGCTGTTCGGAAGCGGGTACGTGCTGGCGGCGTTCCTCCGCTCGGAGGTCGTCGAGCGCGGCTGGATCGACGAAGCCCGGCTGCTCGACGCGCTCGCCGTCGGGCAGGTGACGCCGGGCCCGGTGTTCACCACGGCGACGTTCGTCGGCTACCTGATCGCCGGCGCCGGGGGCGCCGCGGTCGCCACCGTCGGGATCTTTCTGCCGGCGTTCGTGTTCGTCGCGGTCAGCGCGCCGCTCCTCCCGCGGCTCCGCGCGTCGGCCCTCGCGGGCGCGTTCCTCGACGGCGTCAACGTCGCGTCGGTCGCGTTGATGGCGGTCGTGACCGTCCGGCTCGCCGCCGCGGCGCTCGTCGACCCGACCACCGCGGCGCTGGCGGTGGCGTCGGCGGTCCTGCTCGTGCGATACCGCGTCAACACGACCTGGCTGATCGCGGGCGGCGCGCTCGTCGGATTCCTGCTCGGCTGACCGCCGCGGCGGCGGAAAACCGCGCCGAACCCCGCGTCGACGCGCGGCGGGCGCGCCGCCGGGACGGCCGTCCGCGGCGTGATAGAACCTCGCCATGGCCCTCTCTCCCGCGCGCGACCGGAAGATGCGCGAACGGTACCTGAAGTACCGCGAGATGTTTCCGGATCAGAACGAGGACCGCTGCTGGGTCGCCGTCGGCGAGTCGTTCGGCCTCGAGGGCGACGGCGCGCGCACGCTCGCCGCGCTGAAGCAGGCGACGGCGATCAACCCCGAATGGGGCAAGTGGCAGCTCGAGCTTGCGAAGGCCTACCTGCGGGCCAAGCGCTACGCGGAGGCGCTCAAGGCGCTGGAGAAGTGCGACGAGCTCGACTCGTCGGGGTGCGACAAGAACTGGTACGCCGAGAACGTCCTCTACTACCTCGGGTACGCGCTGTTCGGGCTCAAGAGGTTCAAGGAGGCGGCCGAGGCCTGGCGCGGCGCCGAGTCGGCGATCACCAAGTGGGGCGCGCCGGAGCCGCTCAAGGATTTCCACCTGCACCGCGGGTGGGCGCACCATCTCGAAGGCAACTTCCTCGACGCCATCGAGGCCTATCGGCGCGGCATGGTGGCGCCGGGCCCCGGCGACGGCAGCGAAGACGACGTGATGAACGAAGACGACGTCGAAGCGGCGCAGGCGATGAACGAAAACATCGAGCGCTATCACGGCATGGCGACGCAGGGGCTGCGCCTCGAGGGCGAGCCCCTGGAGGCCGTGCCCTACACGAACTGAGGGCGACATGAGCGGCGGCGACGCGGAACGATCGAGGTTGATCCACGACTGGAACGTGGCCGAGGGCGACTTCCGCCCGGCCGCGCCGCCGACGTTCGACGACGAGACGCTCCGCGACGGCCTGCAGTCGCCTTCGGTCGTCGATCCGCCGCTCGCGAAGAAGCAGGCGCTCCTGGACGCGATGGAGGAGCTGGGGATCGAGACCGCCAACCTCGGGCTTCCCGGCGCGGGCGAGAACCAGCGGCGCGACATCCTCGAGCTGTGCCGGCATCTCACCCGGTCGAAGGCGCGGCTCCGGCCGAACGTCGCCTGCCGCACGGTGGTCGGCGACATCGAGCCGGTGCGCGCGATGATGGACGCTACCGGGCAGTCGATCCTCGCCTGCTGCTTCATCGGGTCGTCTCCCATCCGGCAGTACACCGAAGGCTGGGGCATCGACACGCTCCTCGGCCACGTCGACGCGTCGCTCTCCTACGCGCGGAAGCACGGGATCCCGGTGATGTTCGTCACCGAAGACACGACGCGCGCGCACCCCGACGACCTGCGGAAGCTCTACGGCCTCGCGATCGATCTCGGCGCCGAACGCCTCTGCATCTGCGACACCGTCGGTCACGCGACCCCGGCCGGCGTGCGACGCCTGGTGCGCTTCATCCGCGAGCTGGCGGCGGAGAAGGCCCGGCCGGTGAAGCTCGACTGGCACGGCCACCGCGACCGCAACCTCGACCTCGCCAACTGCATGGCGGCCGTCGAAGCCGGCGTCGACCAGGTGCACGGCGCCGCGCTGGGCGTCGGCGAACGCGCGGGCAACGCGCCGATGGATCTGATCCTCGCGAACTTCGCGCTCCTCGGCTGGATCGACCGCGACCTCCGCGCGCTCGCGCGCTACGTCGCGCTCGCGTCCGAAGCGCTGGGCGTCCCGATCCCGCACAACTACCCGATCTTCGGCCACGACGCGTTCCTCACCGGCACCGGCGTTCACGCCTCGGCCGTGATCAAGGCGCTGAGGAAGAACGACGTCTGGCTCGCCGACCGCGTCTACTCCGGCGTGCCCGCCGGCCTCTTCGGCGGCGAGCAGCGCATCAGCGTCGGCTACATGAGCGGAAAGTCGAACGCGAGCTTCTGGCTCGAACGCCACGGCTACGAGCCGACCGACGCCCTCGTCCAGCACATCCTCGGCGCCGCCAAGGCCGGCAACCACCTCTTCACCGACGCCGAGCTGCACGAGTTGGTGAAAACCTTCCGCGCGCAGGCGTCGGCGTAGCCGCTGGCGGGACGCCCCGCGTCGGACGCCGACCGACGAAGCAGGAT
>DASPNK010000259.1:0-2212 GCA_035626575.1 Planctomycetota bacterium
CCCCGACAACCCCAAGTTCAACCTCGCGCGAAAGGTCTTCCGCAACCTGCCGATGCCGGCCGCGCGCACTCTGGGGTCGTTCGTCTCCGGGCAGATGCCGATCTGACCGGCGCCGCGCGCGGGAGGGAACCGCCGCGCCGCGCGCTACGATCGCGGCGATGTCGACGGACCGCCGCGACGCGTTGCGCGCCGAACTCCTCCGCCGCCTCGGGCCGGAGGTCGTCGCCGCCGATCCCGCCGACCGGCGCCTCGCGTCGTCGGACGCGTCGCGGCTCTACGGCGACTGCCTCGCCGTGCTGCGCCCGCGCACGGAGGAGGAGACGGTCGCCGCGGTCCGCGCGGCCGTCGACCTCGGCGTCGCGCTGACGCCCCGCGGCGCCGGCACGTCGCCGACCGGCTCGGCCGCGGCGACGCCCGAGCAGGCGGTGCTCGACTTCGCGCGCATGAACCGCATCGTCGACGTCGACGCCCGCGACCTGGTCGCCGTCGTCGAGCCGGGCGTGCTGTGCGGCGACCTGCAGGCCCGGTGCGAGGCGCTGGGGCTCTTCTATCCGCCGGATCCGGCGTCGAGCCGCACGTCGACGCTGGGCGGCAACGTCGCCACCTGCGCCGGCGGGCTCCGCGCGGTGAAGTACGGCGTGACGCGCGACTACGTCCTCGGTCTCCGCGCCGTGCTGGGCACGGGGGAGGTACTCGAAGTCGGCGGCCGGCATCTCAAGAGCGTCGTCGGGTACGACCTGGTGCGGCTTTTCGTCGGAAGCGAAGGCACGCTCGGCGCCTTCACCCGCCTCACGCTGAAGCTGCTTCCGAAGCCGGAGGCCTGCGAAACCGTGCTCGCCTCCTTCGCCGACGAAGCGGGCGCGCTCGCGGGGGCCGACGCGGTGCTCGCCGCCGGCGTACTGCCCAGGGCGCTGGAGTACCTCGATCGCGACGTGCTGGAGATCACGGCGGGATTCCTCGGCGAGGCGCCGCCGGCCGGGATCGGATCAAGGCTGCTGGTGGAGGTCGACGGCGACGCCGCGTCGTGCGGGCGCGCCGCAGACCGGGCCGTCGCCGCGCTGTCGGCGGCGGGCGCCGTCGAGTCCCGAAGGGCCGCCGACGCCGTCGAACGCGACCGCCTCTGGCGAGGACGCCGTGCGATCTCGCCCGCCGTCTATCGTGCGTCGCCGGCGAAGCGCTCGGAGGACCTCGGGGTTCCGCGAAGCCGGCTCGCCGCGGCGATCGCCGAGATCAAGGCGGTCGGCCGCGCCGAAGGTCTGCGGGTGCTCGCCTACGGGCACGCCGGCGACGCCAATCTTCACGTCAACTTCCTTTACGATCCCGCGCGTCCGGGCGAGCTCGAGCGGCTGCGGGCGGCGACGTCCCGCGCCGTCGACGTCGCGCTCGCGCACGGCGGTACGGTCTCCGGGGAGCACGGCGTCGGGTTGAAGAAGCTCGACGCCGCACGACGGGAGCTGTCGCCGCGCGCGCTCGCGCTGATGCGGGGCATCAAGACGCTGTTCGATCCGAGGGGCGTGATGAACCCGGGCAAGGCGATCCCGGAGGAGTAGGAACGGATGCGCGTGCTGCTGGCCGACGACGAACGATCGATCACCATGTCCCTCGAGGAGGATCTCCGCGAGGCCGGGCACGAGGTCCGCGTCGTCCACGACGGCGCCGAGGCGTGGCGCGCCGTGGAGGCGGAGAGGCCCGAGGCGGTCGTCGCCGACATCAACATGCCGGGCATGCGCGGCGACGAACTGCTGCGTCGCGTGAAGGCCGCCGATCCGTCGATCGCCGTGCTGCTGATGACCGGCTACGGCACGGTCGACTCCGCGGTCCAGGCGATGAAAGACGGCGCCGCCGACTACGTGGTCAAGCCGTTCCGCAACGAGCAGATCGTCCACGCGCTCGCCAAGCTCGGCGAGGTGAAGGTGCTCCGGGCGGAGAACGAGAGCCTCCGCGCCCAGCTCGCCGACGTCACGTCGCTGGTCGGCGTCGTGGGGCAGAGCCCCGCGATGCAGGAGGTCTTCAAGCTGGTCAAGACCGTGGCGAAGACCGACGCCACGGTGCTCATCCAGGGCGAGACCGGCACCGGCAAGGAGCGCATCGCGCGAGCCATCCACGAGCAGAGCCCGCGGCGCGCGAAGCCCTTCGTCGCCATCTCCTGCGCCGCGATCCCCCCCACGCTCCTCGAAGACGAGCTGTTCGGCCACGAACGCGGCGCCTTCAC
>DASPNK010000260.1:0-8272 GCA_035626575.1 Planctomycetota bacterium
GCCGCGAAGGCCGAGCGCGAGCGCGCCGAGGCGCCACGCCTCGAGGGCGAACGCTCCGGCCGGAACGCACCACGCGACGAACCCGAGCGGATCGCGCCGCGGTCGGAGGCCGAGCGCCGCGAGGACGCCCGCACCGGCGAGGCCCGCGGCCGCCACGAGGGCAAGGGGGACCGAAGAGGGCGTCAACGCGGCGCCTCGCGCACGTCCCACAGGCGCGCGGTGGGGCAGACGGCGATCGCCGCCGCCGCGGCCTCGGGAGGCGCGAGGAACGGCGCGTCGAAATCGACGATGAGGAACCGTCCGTGCGGAGGCGCGCCGCACGCCGCCCGGAGCGTCGCGGCGTCCGACGCGGCCATGCGGAGCGCGTCGCCCTCGGGGCCGGATTTCGCGCGCGCGCGGGCGCCTCGCCGGAACGACGCGGAGGCGAGAAGCTCGGCGTCCCGCAGCGACGCCGCCGGATCGCCGACGACGAAGCAGACCGGCGCGTCGCGGGGCGCCGTGTCCAACGCGACGACGAGATCGCCGCGCGCCGGGAGCCGCCGCCTCAGATACGCCGCGCGGTCCCGGTCGCCGTCGAGGCCGAGCCGCCGCGCGGCGGCGCCCCGCACGACGCGGAGCGTCGGCGCGCCCGCGGCGTCGAAGTCGACCGTCGGGACCGAGGCGTCGAGGGCGCCCGAGGCGAGGCGGCCCAGGCTCGGCGGCAGCCCGGCGCACGCCGCCAGCAGCGCGAGCGTCGAGGCGCCGCGGCGCACCGCGCCCGTCTCCCGCCGGACCGACATGCCGCGCACTGTACGCGGGCGGCGGCGTTCGCGGCGTTGTTAAGACGCCGCGTCCACGAGGAGCGCCCGCGTGACCGACTTCGACATCCGCCGCATCGCCGTTCTGGGTTCGGGAATCATGGGCTCGGGCATCGCGCAGGTCGCGGCCCTCGGCGGCTTCCGCACGGCGCTCTACGACGTCGACGCCGCCGCGCTCGCGAAGAACGTGGAGAAGATCCACGCCTCCGTCCGCAAAGGCGTCGAAAAGGGCAAGACCGATCCCGCCCGCGCGGCGCGCGCGGCGGAGCTGCTCACGTCGACCGCCGACCTCGCCGTCGCGCTGGCCGACGTCGACTTCGTCATCGAGGCGGCGCCGGAGAAGCTCGACCTGAAGAAGGCGCTCTTCGCCGAGTGCGAGCGGCGCACCCGGCCGGACGTGGTCCTCGCCTCGAACACCTCGAGCCTGATGATCAGCGCGATCGCCGAAGGCGTCTCCGACCCGACCCGCGTCATCGGGATGCACTTCTTCAACCCGGTGCCGGTCATGCGTCTCATCGAGATCGTGCTGGGGCCGAAGACGTCCGACGTCGCGCTGGCGCGCACCGAGTTCGTGTCGCGGCGCATGGAGAAGGAAACGGTGCGCGTGAAGGAAGCGCCGGGGTTCGCCACCTCCCGCATCAACGCGCTCATCGGCAACGAAGCGTTCCGCATGCTGGAATCGGGCATCGCCTCGGCGGAGGACATCGACAAGGCGTTGAAGCTCGGCCTCAACCACCCGATGGGGCCGTTCGAAATGGCCGACCTCGTCGGCCTCGACACGCGCCTTTCCACGCTCAGGTATCTGCACTCGACGCTGGGCGAGACCTACCGTCCCTCGCCGATCATCGAGCGCCTCGTCGCCGAAGGCCGCCTCGGCCGCAAGGTCGGCAAAGGCGTCTACGACTACGACGCCAAAGGCGAGCGCGTCCCCGGCTCCGGCGCCGGCTTCGTCGCGCGCTGATCGCGGGGTCCGCGCCGGCGTAGCCGGACGGACCGGCCCGACGTAGACCTTCGACGCGCACGGACGATCCCGCGCCCGTCGGCGACCGACGCCTGCCGGTTCGTCGCGCTTCGCGCGCGCGAACCGGCGCTCCGACGGCCGAGAAGCCCGCGCGGCGGACATCGACGTTGGTTCGATCGTCGACGAGGAAGCTCGACGGGTTTCGGCCGCGAGCAGGCCGCCGAGGGACTTCTCGGAAGAGGAAGCGCCGGTCCGCGCCGGCGCAGCCGGACGGACCGGCACGACGTGGACCTTCGACGCGCACGGACGATCCCGCGCCCGTCGGCGACCGACGCGTGCCGGTTCGTCGCGCTTCGCGCGCGCGAACCGGCGCTCCGACGGCCGAGAAGTCCGCGCGGCGGACGTCGATGTTCGAAGAAGGTGCGCAACGGCGCTCGGTCGTCGAGGACGAATCGCGCCGTTCGAAGACCCGCCGCGCAACGGCGCTCCCGCGCGGGCCCGTAGTTCCGACGGGCGCCGGCGTTCCGCTTCGGAGGAAATGCGCGTCGCTCGGCCGCGGCAGGCCGCGGATTCCCTGAAGTCCGAAGGATCGACGCCCGACGGCGCCGCGGAACGCGACGTGCATGGGGCGCGACGCCGGATCTCCCCGACCCGGCGCGCGCCTATGACCCAGACGTTCCTTCACGCGTCGCCGCGCCGAGGCCGGCGTTCCGCCGCGCTGCGCGGCCTCTACTTCTGCGCGGCGGCGGCGGTTTCCGGTTGCGGCGGCGAACCGCCCGCGGCGCCGGCCCCGGCGAAGTCCTCCGTGGAGCGCCTGAAGGAGATCGCGGCGAACGTCCACGCCGAGAACGAGTATCTCGGCGACCGCGACCTCGCCCGCGCGCGTCTCGCCGTCGCGCGCCTCGGGCAAGGCGGATCCGCCGGCGAGCGCCTCAAGGCGCTGGTCGACGTCGGGTTCCAGGAACTCCGCATGGGCAACGTGGAGTCGTCCATCGCCGCGTACGAAGGCGCGCGCCGCATTCTCATGGAGACGACCGGCGCCGAGCGCGATCGCCTGTATCCGCAGGTCCTGCTCGAGCTGGGCGTCGCGCACCTGCGTCGCGCGGAGACCGAGAACTGCTGCGCCCGGCACACGCCGGAGAGCTGCATCATGCCGATCCGCGGCGAAGGGCTTCACGACAAGCCCGAAGGCTCCCGCGCCGCGATCGCGGTCTTCAGCGAGGTGCTGAAGGCGACGAAGCCCGACGCCGACGCGCATGCGACGGCGAAGTGGCTGCTCAACATCGCCGCGATGACTCTCGGCGAATGGCCCGATTCCGTTCCCCTGCCGTGGCGCCTCGCGCCGGGCGCCCTGGGCGCCGCGGGCGGCTTCCCGCGCTTCCGGAACATCGGCCCCTTCGTGGGATTCGCCTCGTTCAATCACGCGGGCGGCGTCGCGGTCGACGACTTCGACGGCGACGGCCGCTACGACGTCGTCATGTCGAGCTGGGACCCGCGCGTCCCGTTGCGGTACTTCAGGAACTCGGGCGAAGGGAGCTTCCTCGAGCGCGGCGCCGACGCCGGTCTGACGCAGGCGCTCGGCGGCCTCAATATCGTGGCGGCCGACGTCGACTCCGACGGCGATACCGACCTCTTCGTCCCGCGCGGCGCGTGGCTCGACGCCCGGGGACGGCAGCCGTGCTCGCTGTATCTCAACGACGGGTCGGGGCGCTTCGTCGACGCGACGGCGGCCTGGGGTCTCGAGGGCTTCGATCAGCCGTCGCAGGCGGCGGCTTTCGCCGACTACGACGGCGACGGCGACCTCGACCTGTTCGTCGGCGCCGAGGCGCATCCCGAAGCCGGGCCGCGCGCCAAGCTCGACGATCCGTGCCGCCTCTTCCGCAACGAAGGGAACCGCCGGTTCACGAACGTCGCGCGCGAAGCCGGCGTGGAGACGCGGAAATTCGTGAAGGGTTGCGCTTTCGGCGACTACGACGGCGACGGCGACCAGGACCTGTACGTCTCCTGCATGGACGACGACAACGTCCTGTATCGCAACCGCGGCGACGGAACGTTCGAAGACGTCGCGCGCGAAGTCGGCGTGCAGAAGCCGCACACGAGCTTCCCGTGCTGGTTCTTCGATTACGACGGCGACGGCGCGCTCGACCTGTTCGTCGGCGAGTTCCACCGCAACGTCGCGCTCACCGCGCGCGGCTACTTCGGCGAGAAGGTGCCCGCCGACTCCTACGGCCGTCTCTACAAGGGCGACGGCAAAGGCGCGTTCGCCGACGCGACCGAAGCCGCCGGCTTGAACCGCGTCGTGCCGACCATGGGCGCGAACTTCGGCGACCTCGACAACGACGGCCGCCCCGACATGTACCTCGCCACCGGCGCGCCGATGTACGAGTCGCTGACGCCCAACGTGATGTACCTGAACGGGCCGAACGGCGTCTTCCGCGACGTGACGCGCGCCGGCGGCTTCGGCGTGCTGCAGAAGGGCCACGGCGTCGCGTTCGCCGACTTCGACGGCGACGGCGATCAGGACGTCCTCGCGCAGACCGGCGGCGCCTACACCGCCGACACCTTCAAGAACGCGCTGTTCCTCAATCCGGGCTTCGGCGCGCATTGGATCAACGTGAAGCTCCAGGGCGTCGCGGCGAACCGGGCCGGCTACGGCGCCCGCATCCGCGCCGAGATCGAGGAGGACGGCGTCGTCCGCAACGTTTACCGCCACGTCGGGACCGTCGGCAGCTTCGGGTGCCACCCCGCCGACGCCCACCTCGGCCTCGGCAAGGCGACGACGATCCGCGTGCTGGAAGTGACCTGGCCGAAGCCCTCCGGCCTCGTGCAGACGTTCCGCGACGTGCCCGTCGACGCCGCCTACGTCCTGAAGGAAGGGGCCACGACGCTCACGCCCCGCACGATGCCGCCGGTGCGCCTGAAGACTTCCTGACGCCGCCCGCGACGAGGGGTTGCGCGCGCAACCGAGGCGCGCATTCGTCCCGGCGTGCGCACGGTTTGCGCCGATCAGGCGACGAAGCGCGCCAGCGGACGCTTCGCAAGGCGGCGCGGCGGTTGCAAGATGCCGCCCGATGAGCACTCACGAATCCATCGTCGTCGGCGTGGACTTCACGTCGTGTTCCCGGGCCGCCCTCGCGCATGCGCTGCGGCTCGCCTCCGAGAGCCGGCCGCCCGCGTCCGTGCGCGTCGTCCACGTGATCGACCGGACGGTGGCGGAGGAGCTGGCGTCCGCGCTGGGAGGCGGAGTCGACGGCCTCGCCTCCACGCTGACCGGCGACGCCCGTCGGCGCTGGACCGAGTACGCCGCGGGCGTCCCCGGCGCCGCGAGCCTGACCTTCGACGCCGTCGTCGGCGGACGCGTCGGCGGCCTCGTCGAGCAGGCGCGCACGGCGGGCGCCGATCTGCTCGTGCTCGGGGCCTACGGCGACCGCAAGCCGAACGTCGGCTTCGGCTCGGTGGCCGCCGGCTGCGTGCGCCGCGCGCCGTGCGACGTCCTGCTGGTGCGTGAGAACGCCCCCGCGACGTTCCGGAACGTGCTGGTCGCGACCGACTTTTCGCCGACCTCGCTGCGCGCGATCCGCCGCGCGGCGCGGCTGGCGCTGCGGGAGCAGGCGACGCTGCGCGTCCTCCACGTCTTCGACGCGCCGTGGCGCCAACTGCACTACCGAGCGCCGACGCCCGAGGCGTCCCCGCAGTTCCAGCGGACGTACCGCGACTCGCTCGAGCGTCGACTCCGCGAGACGGCGATGCAGGAGGTCGGCGCCGTGGACCAGGGCCTCGCCGCGCGCGCGACCGTCGAGCTGCTGGATCGCAAGGGCGAGCGTTCCGCCATCGTCGAGGCGGCGCAGCGGTCGGGCGCGGACCTTATCGTGATCGGAACCCACGGGCGCACGCACCTCAAGGACCTGTTCCTCGGAAGCGTCGCCGAGGCGACGATCCTTGAATCGTCCTGCTCGGTGCTCGCTGTAAAGCCGGAGGAGATCGCAGGCCGCAGGAGCTGATCCGCCGCGCGCGGCGGAACCTGCGCCGGGGACGGCGCCGGTTCGCCCGCGCGCCGTCAGCGCAGGCGGTAGACCGTGTAGAGCGCGGCGGCGACGAGCGTGAGGACCATCCACGCGTCGGGCTCGACCAGCCGCCGCCGCCGCTCGACGTGGTACAGCTGGCCGATGACGGCGGTCGCCGAAATGACCGTCGTCCACAGCAGCGTGACCGCGTGCGTCGTCGACACCTGCTGCGTCAGCGGCCCGGCGGCGGCCGCGTCGACCGCGACCAGCATCGCGATGTTGAAGACGTTGCTTCCGAAGATGTTCCCGACCGCGAGGTCGAACGCGCCCGCGCGCACCGCGGACACCGTCGAGGCCGGCTCCGGCAGGGACGTGCACGCCGCGACGAGCGTGACGCCGACGAACGTGCCGCCGAGGCCGGTCAGCTCGGCGAGCGTCGCGGCCGATTCGGCGACGTACGGCGCCGCGACGAGGATGGCCGTCGCGCCGGCGGCGAACGTCAGCGCGGGGCGCGTCAACCGCGCCCGCGGAGCGCGGGCCGACGGCGTCTCCGCCTCGACCTCCGCCGCGCGTGCGGCGCGCTGGTCGTGATAGACCATCCGCGCGCAGAGGACGTAGGCGCCGAACACGCCGAGCGTCCCGAAGCCGACCGGCCCGAAGGCGCCCCCGACGCGCGCGAGGATCATGACGGCGGCGAGCGCGGCGAGAAGCATGCTCGTCGTCCCGGTCAGCGCGTGGCCGGCCGCCGCGCGGGAGAACATCCCGCGGCCCGAGCGGTGCATCAGGTCGGCGACCGCGAGGATCGCGAGGTTCATCAGGGAGCTGCCGGTGAGGTCGCCGACGGCGAGGTCGTGCTCTCCCGCGCGGGCGGCGTTCCAATCGACCGCCAGCTCAGGCAGCGACGTCGCGGCGGCCAGCAGCACCGCGCCGACGAGCAGGCGCCCGAAACCGGTGATCTCCGCGATGCGATCGGCGGCGCGCGAGAGCGCGGCCCCCGCCGTCGTGACAACGGCCGCGGATGCGAGGAAGACGAGGAGCGGTCGGAGCATCGGCGTCGAGGACGACGCCGCGTACCGACGCCGGACGGCGCAGGATAGCGCGCGCGCTCGACCGGCGCCGCGCGCCCCTACATCGAGTCGAGGCCGGAGAACCAGAGGCCCGCCGGGTCGACGCCCGGGCGAAGCGCGCGCGCCATGCACGCCGGGCCTTCCTGCGCGAGGCACCCGCGCAACAGGAAGGCGGCGCGCGCGCGGCGTTTCCACGGGGGCAGGAGAACGAAGAGTTCCTCGGCGTCGCGCAGGGCGAGGATGCCGCCCGCGAGGTCGACCAGCATGTGCTCGTCGCCGCCGACGGTGTGGAGGCATCCGCCGAGGTCGGCGCCGCGGCCGACGACGCCGAAGGCGTGCACGGCGCCGTCGCGCTCAAGCACGTAGGCGGCGAGGCGCGGAACGGCGAGCAACCTTCGCCAGGTCGCGCGGTCGCGCACGATGCGGCGCGGCTCGGCGTCGTGCAGGCGCGCGACGGCGTCGAGGTCGTCGGCGCGGAAGGGGCGCACGGCGCCGAGCGCCGGCCGAGAGATCCGATCGGCCGTCGCGACGAGCGTCGTTTCCGAGCCTGCGTGCGCGAAGCCGAGCCGCGCGTAGAGCGCGTCGGCCTCCGACCACAGCACGGCGACGTGGGCGCCGCGCGCGTGCGCCGCCTCGATCACTTCGGAGACCGCGCGCGTCGCGAAACCGCGTCCGCGGAGGCGCGGCTCGGACGCCACGGCGCCGACGACGGCGATCGTCAGGCGGCGCGGCGCCGGCCGCGGCGCGCCGCCGGAGGGCGTCTCGCGCACCTCCCACTCGAGAAGGCGGGCGGCGGCGTGCGCCGACGGCCGCCCCGCGTCGTCGCGCAACGTGCAGCGAAGCACGCGCGGGTCGCCGGCGTCGAAGAGGAGCGGCGAATCCTCGACGATCGATACGCCGCTCCCGCGGCGCAGCAGGCCGTCGAGCCACGGCGCGAGGTCGGCGTCGACGGGCGCGCCCGCCATCGCGCCCTGCGCGGTTCCCGTCGCGTCGGTCGGGGCCGTCTCGATCACCTCAGGAACTGCACGAGCGAGAGATCGTTGAGGCGCGCCGTCACGGCCAGGGAAGACTGGTAGGTCGCCTCGCGTTCGCTCATCCGCACGATGGCGGCGGCGACGTCGACGTCCTCCACCTGCGAGCGTCGTCCCGCGAGGTCGATCGCGAGGTCGTCGATCCGGGAGCGCGCCTGTTCGGCGCGCGTGGCGCCGCCGCTCACCAGCGCGAGCGCCGCGAGCAGGCGTTCCTGGCCGGCGTCGATCTCCGCCACGTAGGTGCGGGCTTCGTCCAGCGCGGCGGCGACGTCGTCCGCGGGGCCCCCCGCGCGGAGGCGCTCGGCGACGCCGAGCAGCGCGTCGAAGACGGTCACCGTGCCTCGGAAGGTGACCCGCTCGACGCCCGCCTTGCGGACCTGCCGCGGGTCGACGTGCATCACGCCGCCGTCGG
>DASPNK010000261.1:0-4528 GCA_035626575.1 Planctomycetota bacterium
GTGCGAATCCGTAGATCTGCGTCCAGGCGAGCGCCGCCGCCGCGAGGACGTAGGCGACGGCGTCGCGCCGGCGGCCGCCGTCGAGCAGCCGCAACAGCAACCAAGACGCCGCCGCGCCGAGCAGCGTCGCCGCCGCATACATGCGCGCGAGACGGCTCCAGAAAACGTGGGCGCCGTGGAGGGCCAGCAGCGCCGCGGCGAGGGCGGCGATCCAGGCGGGAGATCGTCGGCGGACGAAAAGGAACAGCAACGCGACCGTCGCCGTGCCCGCGAGCGCCGACGGCAGGCGAAGCGCGGTCAGTCCCGTTCCGAAGGCGCGCACCCACGGCAGCATCGCCACGAACCACAACGGCGGATGGCCGTCGGCCAGGTTGCCGCGCAGCACGCCTTCGAGAGTCGTCCTTCGCGGATACGGCGCCGTCACCCACGACGGGTCGTCGAAACCGGGCGCGTAGTTCTCGGGATGGGCGAAGACGCCGCGATCGAGGGCCTCGATCCTGAGCCACGCGGCGACGACGAGGACGACGCCGAGCGCGACGAGCGCGCCGCGCCGCCCGCCGGCGGGAGAGGTCGCGGCCGAAGCCGCGCTCACGCGCGCGGCGGATACGTGGCGGCCACGTACTCCTCGACGATCCGCGTAAACGCGGCGGGGATGTCGTCGCCTTGCAGCGTGAGGCGGTGCGCGCCGTCGACGAACACCGGCGCCTTCGGCGCCTCGCCCGTTCCGGGAAGCGAAATACCCACGTTGGCCGCGCGGCTTTCGCCGGGACCGTTGACCACGCAGCCCATGACCGCCACGAGGAGGTTTTCGGCGCCGACGCGGGTCCGACTCCACTCCGGCATGCGGCGCGCGAGAAACGCCTCGACGTGTTGCGCCAGCTCCTGGAAGAAGGTGCTGGTGGTGCGGCCGCAGCCCGGGCACGCCGTCACCTCCGGCGCGAAGCGGCGGAGGCCGAGCGCCTGCAGCACGTGGCGGCAGACCTGGACCTCCTCGGTGCGGTCGCCTCCCGGAGCGGGAGTGAGGCTGGCGCGCACCGTGTCGCCGATCCCGTCCTGCAGCAGGGGCGCCAGCGCCGCGACGGTGGCGACGACGCCCTTCATCCCCATTCCCGCTTCCGTCAGGCCGAGGTGCAGCGGGAAGGCGCAGCGCGCCGCCAGACCGCGGTAGGCGGAGATCATCTCCTGCACGCGGCTCGCTTTGACCGAGAGGATGATGCGGTCCTCCGGGAGCCCCAGGGCGACCGCCGCTTCGGCCGAGCGCAACGCGCTCTGCACCATCGCTTCGGTCTCGACCGCCGTCGCGTCGGCCGGCGTCGCCGACCGCGCGTTGGCCTCCATCAGTTCGTCGAGGATCGCAGGGTCCAGCGAGCCCTTGTTGACGCCGATGCGCACCGGGCGCGCGAAGTCCTTCGCGACCGCGATCATGACCGCGAAGTTGGCGTCGTGGCTCGCGCCGCGGCCGACGTTGCCGGGGTTGATGCGGTACTTGGCCAGCGCTTCGGCGCACGCCGGGAACTCGCGCAGCAGCTGGTGGCCGTTGTAGTGGAAGTCGCCGACGAGGGGCGCGCCGCAGCCGGCGTCGGCCATGCGCTTGCGGATTTCCGGCACGCGCGCCGCGGCCTCGCGGGTATTCACCGTGATGCGCACCAGCTCCGAGCCCGCCTGCGCCAGCTCGACGCATTGCCGCGCCGTGGCGATCGCGTCTTCGGTGTCCGTATTGGTCATCGACTGGACGACGACGGGAGCGCCGCCGCCGACGCGGACGCCGCCGACGTCGCACGCGAAGCTGCGCCTCCGGAGGACGGGAGCCATGACCGGCGATCCTAACGCGACCGCTTTGCAGGCGGCCGGGCGTCGATCATCATGCGCGCCGAAGCCGCACGGACGCGGAAGGGAGACGGAGATGTCGACATCGCTCTACGCCCGCCTGCATCGCCGCTACGGACGCGCCGCCGACGGCCCGACCCGCCGCGACGTGCTTCAGGCGACCCTCGCCGGCGCCGCCGGCCTCCTCATCAGCCGGCTGGGCCTCGGGCAGGACTCGCGCCCCGCGACTCGACCGTCGGCGAAGCGCACGGTGGTGATCGGCGCCGGCTTCGCCGGCCTCGCCGCCGCCCACGAGCTCTCGGCCGCAGGCTACGACGTCACGGTCGTCGAGGCGCGCAACCGGGTCGGCGGCCGCGTGCTCACCTTCCTCGACTTCGTGCAGGGGCGCGTCGTCGAAGGCGGCGGCGAACTGATCGGCTCGAACCATCCGACGTGGGTCGCCTACGCCGACAAGTTCGGGCTCGAATTGCTCGAGACGACCGAGGACGAAGAGGCGGCTTATCCGATCGTCCTCGACGGGCGGCGACTCTCCGACGAGGAGTCGGCGAAACTCTGGGAGGAGATGGACGCGACGCTCGCGCTGATGAACGACGACGCGCGCGCGGTCGACGCCGATCGGCCGTGGACGTCGCCGGGGGCCGCGGCGCTCGACGCGCGGTCGGTGTACTCCTGGATCGAGGCGCGCGAGGCGTCGCGCCTCTGCAAGTCGGCCCTGCACGCGCTGGTCGCGTCCGACAACGGCGTGTCGACCGCCTGGCAGAGCTACCTCGGGCAGCTCGCCCAGGTGAAGGGCGGCGGCGTCGAGACGTACTGGACCGACTCCGAAACCCACCGCTGCAAAGGCGGCAACCAGCAGCTTGCGGCGCGCCTCGCGGCGACGCTCCCGAAGGAGCGCCTGCACCTCGGCGCGCCGGCGCGTCACGTGTCGATCGGCGAGGCGGCGTGCGCCGTCGTCCTGGCCGACGGCCGTCGCTTCGAGTGCGACGACGTCGTGCTCGCCGCGCCGCCGTCGACGTGGCGGAAGATCGACTTCCACACGTCGCGCGACGGGGGCGCCGCCATTCCCGGCGGCCTCGCGCCGCAGATGGGCGTCAACCTCAAGGTCCTCTTCGCCGTGAAGGGGCGCTTCTGGGAGGCGACGAAGACCTCGCCGTACGCGCTCTCCGACGGGCCGCTGAGCCAGACGTGGGAAGGCACCGACAATCAGTCGGGCGACGGCCCCGCGACGCTCCACGCCTTTTCGGGAGGCGCGGCCGCCGAGGCGGCGCGCGCCTGGAAGCCCGAGGAGCGGATCGAGCAGAGCCAGGTCGAGCTGGAGCGGCTCTACCCCGGCGCGCGCAAGCACGTGACCGGCGCGCGCTTCATGGACTGGCCCGGCGAGCCTTGGACCCAGGCCGGCTACAGTTTCCCCGCGCCGGGCCAGGTGACGGCGATGGGGCCGCTGCTCGCGGAAGGCGTCGCCGGGAAGCTGCATTTCGCGGGCGAGCACGCCAATCCGGCGTTCGTCGGCTATATGGAGGGCGCGCTGGGCAGCGGCGTCGCCGTCGCCCGGCGCCTCGCGCGTCGGGACGGCCTGCTGAAATGACCGACCACGCGCACGGCGCCGCCCGCGCAGAACCGGTCGCCGCCTCGAATAGGGGGACGCCGTTTTGCGGCCTGAGCCGCGCGCCGTTCGGTCGCGCGGCGCGACGGCCCTGCGCGGCGCGCGCGTGCGCGCCGGGGCCGCTCTCTCGGAGAACTCGATGAACGGAAGCAAACTGTTCGGGTGGATCGTGGTCCTCGGCCTCGTCGGCGCCGGCGCCTGGTTCTTCGTGCCGAAGTTCCGCGCGAAGGTGCAGGGCGGGATCGACAGCCTGACCGAATGGGACGACGAAGCGCGGCGCAAGGACCCGGTCGGCTACATCGATTTCTCGATCGGGAAGCTTCAGAACAACATCGAGCAGTTCGAGTCGATGCGGCGAAGCCTCTCCGGCGCCAAGGCGACGCTCGAGGCGCGCAAGGAGACGACGTCCCGCAAACTCTCGATGGGCGAGAAGATCGCAGCGGAGCTCAAGGGCGCGTACCAGACCGCGAAGTCGGCGAACCAGTGGCCGGCGCGCGCGCAGAACCGCGACTACACCGAGGCCGAGCTGCGCTCGCAGGTGGCGTTGACGCTCGGAGAGATCGAAGGCTCGAAGGGCCTCCTCGCCCAGCTCGAGCCGCATCTGACGGATCTCGATCGGCACCTCGGCGACGTCGGCACGCGCCTCGCGGAGAACAAGGGCCGCGTGGAACTGCTGAAGGCTCAACGGGAGATGGTCAAGGCCACGAAGTTGACCTCCGAGACGGAGAAGATGCTCGGTCAGATCCAGGACGTCCTGGTGCAGAACGAGGCCGCCATCGCGAAGTCCCCGGTCCGGACTCTGGACGAGATGCTGAAAGAGGACGCACGGGCGCAGGCCGCGGCGAACCCCGCCGTCGACGCATTCCTCAACGGCTGATCATCCCCGCGACCGATTCCGCCGCGCGACGGGCGACAACCCGCCCGTCGCGCCTCTCATGAACCACCTCGCATCCTCTCGACTTCGATCCCCTCGGTGCGCGCTCCTCGCGCTGTGCCTCGCGGCCGGCTGCGACGCCGGGTCGAAAGATCCGGCGCCGCAGGTCCGCGAGGGCGGCGCGTCGGCGAAGACCGAATGGACCATGGACGAGATGGCCGCCG
>DASPNK010000262.1:0-3082 GCA_035626575.1 Planctomycetota bacterium
CTCACGGAGACGGTCGCGCCGGCGATGCCGACATTCGCGGCGTTCTTGACGGAGCCGGTGACGATGCCGGCGCGCGCGACGCCGGGAAGAAGCAAGGAGGCGAAGACGATCGCGGCGAGGCGCGAGGCGGAAGTTCGGTGGAAGGATCGGGCCATGGGCGGAGGTCCTTTGCGGGACGTCGAACGAGCGGGGAACGGACGCGCCGGGAACGGGCGCGGGATCGCCGGAGCGGGGCGCGCAACGACGCCCGGGCGGCGAGAACGTCGTTAGACGTTGAGGACGAGCCGCATGAACGCGGCGTCCAGCGCCGCATGCAGCGGCGCCTGCGCGGTCGCGTCGGCGTCGACGCGGCGCGAAGACCCGGTCGGGTGCGACCGGTCGATCGGGCGGATCACGACGGCGTGATGAGGCGGCGCCGACAGCGGACGTTCGGCGCCTGACAGGAAGGCGGCGAACGCGGCGTGGTCATGACGCCCCGACAGCTTCGCGGTGTCGGTCGGCGCGCCGCCCTTCGGCGCAACTTCCGCAACGCCGCGGGGCGCGTGGACGGTGCGCAGGTGCCTGCCGACGTTCTCGACTGAGACCCCGCCGTCCTCGTACACCACGAGGGTGCAGAGCGGGGCCGCGAACGCCGCCTGAGCGTAGGCGGCGAGCAGCAGCAGGCGGACGAGGGATCCGGGGGACGGCATGGGCGAAGAACGTTAATCGGCGAAAACCGAACGGCAAGTTCTCACGACGTTGAGGAGCGCTTTACGGTCCGCTCAGGCGTCGGGTTCCCGTTCGAGCAGTCGCTTAAGCAACACGGGGTCCACGCGACCCATGAAACGCTTGCGCCCGTCGACGAAGACCACCGGAACTTCGAGCCGGTGCTCCGCCAGCTTCGACGGGTCGTCGGTGACGTCATGCACGTCGAGCGCAAAGCGCGCGCGCCGCCGCGCCCGTTCGAGAATCTCCAACGCCTCGTCGCAGAGGGGGCAGGTCCGCGTCCGGTACATCACGACGCGATGCGACGGCGCGGCGCGCGGCCGAAACAGCCGACGCCAGAACCCGCGAGCGCGGGAGGTTTCATCGGGGCGCCGGTCGGCGTTAGGTTCGGTCGGCATGGCGGACGGATCGGCGCGTGACGTGGACGGCGCCTCCCTCGTCGGGAGCGAGCGCGAAGTCTACGTGCGCACGATGTTCGATCGGATCGCCGAGCCCTACGACGCGCTGAACCGCATCATCAGCGGCGGGCGCGACCAGGCTTGGCGTCGCCGCGCCTTGAAGGAGGCGGGCGTCGCGCACGGGATGCGCGTCGTCGACCTCGGCTGCGGGACGGGCGACTTCGCACGGGACGCCGCGGTCGCCACGGGGCCCGGCGGTCGGGTCGTCGGCATCGACCTCTCCGAGGGCATGCTCGCCGTCGCCCGGCGCAAGCTGGCCGACGCCGGGGTCTCCAACGCCGAAGTGCGCATCGGCAACGCCCAGGACACGGGCCTGCCCGACGGTTGGGCGGACGTGGTCACGATGGGATGGGTCCTCCGCAACGTGGGCGACCGCCCGGCCACCTACCGCGAGATCCGGCGCATCCTTCGACCGGGCGGCCGCGTCGCCGTGCTCGATTGCTCGAACCCGAGCTCGGCCGTGGTCCGGGCGGGTTTTCGCGCCTATCTCCGGTGGGTGATGCCGTGGGCGGTCCGGCTCCGCGGCGGGGATCGGTCGGCCTACCGCTACCTGGCCGATTCCACCCTCGGGTTCCTCACGCCGGAAGCGTTGTCCGCCGAGCTGGCGGCGGCGGGTTTCGAGCGCATCCGGGTGCGGCGGTTCCTGATGGGCGCGATCGCCCTGCACGTCGCAACCCGATAGCTCGCCGGGCGCTCCGCACCGAGGCGCGCCGCCGCGCCGATTCACGCCGCGGCCCTGCGTCCGTCGAAAAACAACGTGCCGGCGCCGATCCTGTTGCGCGGGATTTGGTTTAGGATGCCGCTCCGCCCCGGGGGAGCGCCGCCGGGCGGATGCGTTGTTCCAACCAGAAACGGAGGTGCGGATGATCCTGAGAACGTGTCTCTCAGGGCTCGCCGCGACGGGAGTCTGCGTCCTTGCGACGTGGGGAACCGGCGGCGGGACGCCTGAAGAGACGGGTCTTTTGAAAGCCTCTTCGCTCGCGAAGGAGGCAGTGCTGCCCCATGCTGCGCCAGTCAAGCTGGCGTCGCGTCAGGGAGGCGGCTTCATGATTCCGGTTCCGCATGCCGGCGGACCGGGTTTCGTCGCCGACATCGACGGCGTCGCCCTTGCGGTCGACACCGACGGCGACGGCAAGACGGAAGAGAAGGTCAAGGGCGCCGGCGGCACGGTGACCCTGAAGGGCAAGAACGCCGAAGGCAAGGCGTTCGTCTACACCGTGCGGATCGCGCCGGGCGATGGCGGCTGGGTGATGACCCCGGCGATGACCATGGCCGGCAAGGTCGCAGGCGTGGACGTCAAGCTCGTCGACATGAACTGCGACGGCGTGTTCAACGAGATCGGCGTGGACGCGATGATGACCGGCGCCGGCGCCGCGTCGTACGTGTCCGAAGTCGCCAGTCTCGCGGGCAAGCTGTTCGACGTGTCGATCGCGGCCGGCGGCACGACCGTGACGGCGAAGCCGCACGACGGCAAGGCGGGCACGCTCAACCTCGCGAAGGCGTGGAAGAGCGACGGCGCCGACCTCGTCTCGGCGATCGTCGTCAGCGCCGACGGCAAGAAGTCGTTCCAGCTCGCGGGCGCCAAGAACGGCCTGCTCGTCCCCGAAGGTGAATACCGCCTCGCGGCGGGGTTCGCGAAGAAGGGCAGCGAGTCGGTCAAGGTCCGCGGCGGCGAGGGCATGAAGCCCCTGACGGTCGAGGCCGACAAGGCCACGACGCTCAGCTGGGGCGGCCCCGTCGAAGTCGACTTCACCTTCAGCATCACGAAGGACGTCCTCACCGTTCCCACCAACCTCAAGTACCTGGGGGCGGCCGGCGAGGAGTACTTCGAGTTCAAGCCCGACACCAAGAGCCCGCTCATCATCGTCACCGACACCGAGTCCAAAGCCGTCGTCAAAGAGGGCAGATTCGGGGGATGC
>DASPNK010000263.1:0-4308 GCA_035626575.1 Planctomycetota bacterium
GGTTCGTCATGGGGTACCGCCCGACGCCGCTGCCCAACGGTCAGTTCCGCCACGAGTACGCCGTCTTCAACGTGAACTCCGACCGCGCGGGCGGTTCCTTCTCGGTCGCGTTGCCCTCGGGCGTGAGCGCGTCGAACGTCACGTTCAAGGACGTGAAGTTCCACTCCGGCGAGCCGATCGTCGACACCGACTGGACGAACGCCGCGGTCGCCGGATCGAGCGTGACGTGGACGTGCACGTCGGTCCCGGGCACGACGGCGCAGAACAACGCCGCCAATCCGCTGCGCTGGGGCACGCTCTTCAACTTCGGATTCCAGAGCGCGGCGTCGTGGCTGCCGAACGTGACGCTCGGCCTCTGGAAGGCCGGCACGCCCGCCTCGATGTCGGCGACGTTCTGCCCGTCGACGGGACTTCCGAGCACGCCGACCTGGGGGACGTTCGCCCAGCAGACCGTGAGCTACGACTTCCTCGACGCGACGACCGGAACGAACGGGCCGGTCGGCGACGACGCGAGCGTCACGGCCCCGCTGCCGTTCACGTTCTATTTCTACGACCAGCCGCTGACGCAGATCGAGATCTCCACCAACGGCTATCTCACGATGCCCGGGCAGCCGGGCGACGTCTACGACAACGCCACCATCCCGAGCGGCGTGGCGCCCAACGGCCTGATCGCGGGTTATTGGGACGACCTCGAGATCGCGGGCGCGGGCGGCTCGGCGAGCGGCTGGTGCCGCTACAAGACGTTCGGCGTCGCGCCGACGCGCCGGTTCGTCGTCGAGTGGTTCAACGCCCAGCGCCAGGGTCAGAACAACAACTTCTCGTTCGAGATCATCCTCGACGAGGGGACGAACGCGATCACGCTCACGCAGATCTCCACCGCCACCGGCGCCACCGGCGGCTCGGCCACCCGCGGCGTGGAGCGCCCCGACGGCGCCGCCGGCGTGCAGGTGACCTACAACACGACGACCGTCGGCGGAACGTCGTCGGTGCGCCTGAACTACACGCCGGGGACGATCCCGCAGTCGGCCCTGCTGACGTTGACGGGCAACGGGTCGATCGCGTCGCCGCTGGTCTGGCGGATCGTGTCGGAACCGTCGAAGCCCATAACGCTCTTCGCCGACATCGTGCCCGGCCCGATCTACGTGCCGTACTTCGGCCAGATCGAGCTGAGCCTCGGCGCGACGATGCTCGCGATCTTCGACGGAACGGGCGGATTCGCGCCGGCGGATCCGACCGCCGTCACCGACGGATGCAACCTCTGGACGAAGTCGCTCGCGCTGCAGCCGGGCCCGCTGCCTCTGCCGCTCGGCCTCTACTTCCAAGGCGTGGTCTGGAGCGCGTCGGCGCCCAACGGCACGGCGCATCTCACGACGCTCGCCACGCTCTGAACGCCGCCCGCCGCTCCCTCCGCGGCGCGGCGCGCTCTTCCGGCATCCGGTCCGCCGCCCGCGCGGCGGACCGTCGACGTCGCCCCGAAACTCTTGCGGGCGAACCGGCGGCGCGGCGTTTCTTCGCGCCGCTCGAGAAAGACCGATTCCGCCGGCGCGGCGCCTCCGGGTAAACTCCCGAGCGTCCGTTTCCCGCCGCGCGCCGAGTGCCCTCTCGGTCGACCGCCGCGGCCGTCCCTCGGAGGTTTGAGTGAAGAACGCGCGTTTCGCCGCGGCGCTCGTCGCCGCGTGTCTGCCGGTATCCGCCGTCGCCCAGGCCGTCGGCCCCGACGTCATCGTCGGCGATCTGATCGATACCTCGAACTACGGGTCGGCGACGCCGATCGGAGGCGCCCTGACGTCCGCCTTCGCCATCGGCACGACGTCCTGCAATCTCGGCACCGCCGAGCTGAACTGGTTCTCGAACACGAACCAGAAGCCGGTCATCGGCCAGAACATCTATCGCCTGTACGACGGCCGCATCGAGCAGATCGGCATCGGCTGGCTCAAGCACGGCTTCTATGCGCTCGCCCAGAACGCGTGCGCGACGTGCGTGACGCCGTCGCCGAACAACGGCACGCACCTCGGCGTCAACTGTTCCGACCCGTACAGCGCGTCGCTGAACGGCACGCAGAGCAACATCGGCCCGCGGTTCGAGGTCAACGCGTTCACCGGCTTCTACCCCTGGCCGTACTCGCTCACGCCGGTCGAGGCGAACAATCCCGCCACGGCCGCGAACGAAGGTCTCCTCGCCGGCCGCATCCGGGTCCTGCATTCCGACCTCGACGCCGCGCTGAATCCGGGCGCCCTGTACTTCGCCGAGGGTCACTACGTCACGCCGGACGACGCGGCCGCGGGCAACGGCAAGAACAACGTGTCCTACCGTCCGCTGAACGTCACGTTCACGGGCTCGGCCTACAGCATCTCGCTCATCGGATCGACGCAGCGGCAGAAGCCCGCGATCTGGGCGTGGAAGGCCGCCGATCCGTCCGTCTCCATGCTCGAGGTCGACGTGCCCGCCGAAGGCCGCTTCGTGATGGGTTACCGGGCGAAGTCGATCGGCGGCGGCCAGTACCGACACGAGTACGCCGTCTTCAACGTCAACTCCGACCGCGCGGGCGGCTCGTTTTCGATCGCGCTGCCGGCCGGCGTCGGCGCGACGAACCTCTCCTTCCGCGACGTGAAGTACCACTCCGGCGAGCCGATCATCGACGTCGACTGGGCGCCGACCGTGAACACGGGCGTCTCGGTCTCCTGGGCCTGCACGACCGCGCCGGGCACGCCGTCCCAGAACAACGCGGCGAACCCGCTGCGCTGGGGCACGCTGTTCAACTTCGGGTTCGAGAGCTCCGCGGCGTGGCTGCCGGACGCGACGCTCGGTCTGTGGAAGGCCGGGACGCCCGCGTCGGTCGCGGCGCAGTTCTGCCCCACCACCGGCCTGCCGACGCAGGCCGTGCCGGGCGCCTACGCGTTCCAGTCGGTTCCCTACGACTTCCTCGACGCGACGGGCGGCGTCGCCGGCCCGGTCGGCGACGAGGCGGGCGCGACGGTGAACCTGCCGTTCCCGTTCAGTTTCTACGGCACGCCGCTCACTCAAATCCTCATCTCGACCAACGGCTACCTCGCCGTGCCGGGACAGCCGCACAACATCTACGACAACGTGTCGATCCCCAACGGCGCGCAACCCAACGGGGTGATCGCCGGCTACTGGGACGACCTCGAAGTCGCCGGTCCGGGCGGTTCGGCGTCGGGCTGGTGCCGGTATCAGACGTTCGGCGCCGCGCCGAACCGTCGCTTCGTCGTCGAGTGGTTCAACGCGCAGCGGTATCAGCAGAACAACAACTTCTCGTTCGAGATCATCCTCGACGAGGGGACGAATGCGATCACGCTGACGCAGATCTCGACGGCGACCGGCGCGATCGGCGGCTCCGCCACGCGCGGCGTGGAGAACCTCGACGGCTCGTCCGGCACGCAGCTCAGCCACAACAGCACGACGGTGACGGCGGGAACCTCCTACCGCTTCACCTACACGCCGGGCTCGGTGCCCCAGTCGGCGCTGCTCGAGCTTTCGGGCGCCGGCTCGTTCGGCGACCCGTTCCAGTGGAGGATCGTGTCCGAGCCTTCGAAGCTCGTCACGCTCTTCGTCGACGTGACGCCGGGTCCGGTGAGCATCCCCGGCTTCGGCGAAGTCGCGCTGAGCCTCGGGCCGACCATGCTCGCGATCTACGACGGCTCCGGCGCCTTCGGCCCGCTCGATCCGACCGCGACGACGGACGCCTGCAACGTCTGGACGGCGGCGCTCGGCGTCGTGCCCGATCCGCTCCCGACGCCGCTCGGGCTTCTGTTCCAGGGTCTCGTCTGGAGCCCGACGGCGCCGAACGGCCTCGCGCACATCACCACGCTCGCGACCTACTGAACCGCGCTCGCGACACGACGGCGCCCGGACTCCTCCGGGCGCCGTTCGATTCTTGAGAGGCTCGCAGCGGCGCGCGTCCGAGGCGCGGCGGCTGGACGGCCCTGCCTCGTCGGTTTCCCGTCGACCCGCGGCACGGTGCGCTGCGGCGCGGAACCCCGGCAAACCTGCGCCCCCGCGCCGGTCGCCTGCGTTTCTCCTCCGACGAGGCCGAAGAGTAGTCTTCGACCGCCGTGCGACTCCTCTCAGCGATCCTTCGTCTCGCCGTTCCGATTGCGGCGCTCGCCGGCGCCGCCGCCGCGCAGGCGCCGACGGCCCCGGAAATCCGCGCCCAGTGGAACGGCGCCTCCGTCGCCGACGAGTTCGGCGGCGCCGCGGCGCGCGTCGGCGACGTCGACGGCGACGGCTGCGACGACCTCGCGGTCTCCGCGTGGGGCGACGACGCGGCGTTCGTCGACGCCGGCGTCG
>DASPNK010000264.1:0-15024 GCA_035626575.1 Planctomycetota bacterium
CGACCGCCTTCGTCGGCCCGCAGGCGACCTCGGCGACGGTCCCCGTCGACGCCGCCGTGCGCTCCCTGAGCGACGAAGCCGCCGCGGTGCGCAAGCGCCTCGCCGAGCGCCGCCGCGTCGAGCGCGCCGCGGACGTGGTGACCGCCTTCAAAGCGCGGCAGTCCGCGGGCGAGCTGCTGCAACGCTCCTTCGACCTGAAGGCCGCCGAGACGCTTCTCGGCGAGGCGTCCGCCGCATTGAAGACGCCGGAGTTCCGCGCCGTGCTCGCCGCCGAGGTCGCATCGCTCGCGTCGGCGGCGCGCGTCCGCGACGCGTGGATCGCGTCGACGAAGTCCGCCGGCAAGGAGATCAAGCTCAAGCTGCCGACGGGCGGCGACCGCCGCCGCCTCGCCGACTTCACGCTCGTGGCGGCGGACGAAAAGGGCTTCACCGCCAAGCGCGGCCCGTCGGAGACGGCGTTCCCCTTCTCCGGCTTCAGCGCCGCCGAAGCCTGCGACCTGTTGTTCAAAGACGTGCTGGAGAAGAACGAGGCGTTGCGCGTCGACGCGCTCGCGACGCTCCTGCTCGCCGGACGCGCCGACCGGGCGCTGGAGCTCGCCGAACAGCTTCCGGAGGGTCCGGTGCGCACGTCGCTGGTCGACGCGGCGCGGCGCGAAGCCGAGGGGTGGCGCCTCCTCGCCGAGATCCGCGAGCTGGCGGCGAAGACCGAGACCGACGACGCTTACGCGGTCAAGTTGCTGCGGGCGGTCAACCGCCTGCTCGACGAGTTCCAGGACACGCGCGCGAGCCTGATCCACCGCCGCGATCCGCCCGCCGGCGCCTGAGGCGGCGCGGTGGGCGAGCTCGAGCTGCGCACCGGACCGCGCGGCGTGACGCTGCGCGTGCGCTGTCGTCCGGGCGCGGCGGCGACGCGGGCGCGCGGCGTCCACGGCGGCGCGTTGAAGCTCGACGTCGCGGCGCCGCCCGAACGGGGCGCGGCCAACGACGCGGCGGCGCGCTGGATCGCGTCGGTCGCGGGCGTGCCCGCGTCGGCCGTCGCGCTGCTCTCCGCCGCGGCGTCCCGCGAGAAAACCCTTTGCGTTTCGGGTATCACGGCCGCCGACCTCGCGGCGCGGCTCGCGGCCGCCGCGGACCCTTCCCGCTGATGCACGCCATGGAAAACCTCAGGACGGAGATCGCGGAATCCGCCGCCGCGGTGCGCGAGCGCCTCGGCGCGGCGACGCCGGACGCCGGCGTCATCCTCGGCACCGGGCTTTCCGGGCTGGCGGCCGAGATCGCCGACCCGGTCCGCATCCCCTACGCCGAGATCCCGCACTTCGCCCGCGCGACGGTGGAGAGCCACGCCGGCGAGCTGGTCTTCGGCCGCCTCGGCTCGAAGCGCGTGCTCGCCATGCGCGGGCGGTTCCACTTCTACGAGGGATGGACGATGCGGCAGATCGTCCACCCGGTGCGGGTGATGCACGCCCTCGGCGCGCGCACGCTGGTGGTCTCCAACGCCTGCGGCGGAATGAACCCGCAGTGGCGCCCCGGCGACCTGATGGTGATGGACGACCACATCAACCTCCTCGGCGACAACCCGCTCCGGGGGCGCAACGACCCGGAGCTCGGGCCGCGGTTCCCCGACATGAGCGAGCCCTACGACCGGAAGCTGATCGCCCTCGCGGAGGAGATCGCGGTCGAGGAGAAGATCGTCCTCCGGCGCGGCGTCTACGTCGCCGTCCCGGGGCCGAATCTCGAGACCCGCGCGGAGTACCGGTTCCTGCGCGCGCTCGGCGCCGACGTGGTCGGCATGAGCACCGTTCCGGAGACGATCGCCGCCGTGCACCTCGGCATGCGCGTCCTCGGGTTTTCGATCATCACCGACGCCTGCCTGCCGGACGCGCTGAAGCCCGCGAAAGTCGAGGACATCATCGCCGTCGCCGGCGCGGCGGAGCCGAAGCTCAACCGGCTGGTGAAGGGCGTGCTCGCCCGCATGTGACGCGTTCGGCGCGCCGCCCGGGCGGCGCCCCGCGGGGACGACGATGTACGCAGAGATCGGCGGAGAGCGGCGCCAGCAGGACCTCGAGGAGCGCGTTCTCGCGCGCTGGAAGGCGCTGCGCGTCTTCGAGCGCTCGCAGGAACGGCGCGCCGGCGCGGCGCGGTTCACCTTCTACGAAGGCCCTCCGACCGCGAACGGGCGTCCCGGCATCCACCACGTCCTCTCGCGCACGCTGAAGGACACCGTCTGCCGGTACTTCGACCTCGCCGGGCGCGCGGTCGAGCGCAAGGCGGGCTGGGACACCCACGGCCTGCCGGTCGAAGTCGAGGTCGAAAAGACGCTCGGCATCCACGGCAAGGCGGGGATCGAGGCCTACGGGCTCGAAGCGTTCACGCGGCGCTGCATCGATTCGGTGTTCAAGTACGTGGGCGACTGGGAGCGGCTCACCGACCGCATCGGGTACTGGCTGGACCTCGACCGCGCGTACGTCACCTACCACGAGCCCTACGTCGAGTCGATCTGGTGGGCGCTGAAGACGCTCTACGAGAAGGGGCTTCTCTACCGCGGGCACAAGGTCGTCTGGTGGTGGGCGCAGGGCGGGACCGCGCTGTCGCAGCAGGAGGTGGGGCTCGGCTACCGCGAGGTCGAAGACCCTTCGGTGATCGTGCGCTTCCCCCTCAAATCCGACGACGGGATCCGTCGCAGTCTCCTCGCCTGGACGACGACGCCCTGGACCCTGCCTTCCAACGTCGGGCTCGCGGTCGCGGCCGCCCTCGAATACGTCGAGGCGACGCTGTTGCCCGACGACAAGCACCCCGAGACGGAGCGCGTCGTCGTCGGCGCGCCGCTCCTGGCCGGCCTGGTCGGCGAGCGCCCGCATCGCGTCGAACGCACGCTGCGCGGCGCCGAACTGGTCGGCCGGCGCTACGAGCCGCCGCTCCCCTACGCGACGCCCGAAGGCGGGCGCGCCTGGGAGGTGGTGCCCGGAGACTTCGTCACCTTCGACGCCGGCACCGGCGTGGTCCATCTCGCCCCCGGCTTCGGCGAAGACGACTACCGCACCTGCCGCGAGGCGGGGCTGGGCTTCCTCCAGCTGGTCGAGCCCGACGGATCGATGGCGAAGGCCGTCGAACCGGTCGCCGGCATGTTCGTCAAAACGGCCGATCCCGTCCTCACGAAGGAGCTGAAGACGCGAGGCCTGCTCTTCCGCGCGGGTCGCGTTCGCCACGAGTACCCCTTCTGCTGGCGCAAGCAGGAGGACCCGCTCATCCAGTACGCGCGGCAGTCGTGGTTCGTGAAGACCACCGCGGTGAAGGACCGCCTCCTCGCGCACAACGCCTCCGTCGACTGGCGGCCGGACCATATCCGCGAGGGTCGCTTCGGCGACTTCCTCAGGAACAACGTCGACTGGGCGGTCTCCCGCGAGCGTTTCTGGGGCACGCCTCTCCCCTTCTGGATCAACGACGAGACCGGCGCGATGGACGTCGTCGCTTCGGTCGAAGACATCCTCGCGCGGAATCCGGGCGCCTTCGCCGCGTTCAACGCGGCGCGGGAGAAGGATCCGTCGCTGCCGGCGGACCTTCGCGTCCACCGGCCGTGGATCGACCGCGTGACGTGGACGAAGCCCGGCGAGCCGGGCGTCTACCGCCGCGTGCCCGAGGTGCTCGACTGCTGGTTCGACTCCGGCGCGATGCCCTTCGCGCAGCGTCATTACCCGTTCGAGAACCGCGACGTCTTCGAGGCGTCGTTCCCCGCGGACTACATCTGCGAAGGGATCGATCAGACGCGCGGCTGGTTCTACACGCTGCTCGCGCTCTCCACGCTCCTCTTCGAACGCCCCGCTTATCGCCACGTGATCGTCAACGGTCACATCAACGACAAGCACGGGAAGAAGATGTCGAAGTCGCTCGGCAACACCGTCGACCCGTGGACGGTCATGGACGCCTACGGCGCCGACCCGCTGCGCTGGCACCTCCTCGGCGGGTCGCCGCCGTGGCTGCCGAAGGCGTTCGACCCCGAACAGGTCGGAGAGGTCGCGCGCAAGGTCTTCGGCACGTTGTGGCCGTCCTACAACTTCTTCGCGCTCTACGCCGGGGTCGACCGCTGGAAGCCCGGCGGCGCGCCGCCGGCGGCGCGCACCACGATGGACCGCTGGCTCCTGTCGCGGGCGCATTCGACGCTCCGGGACTTCCGCGCGGCGTACGAAGACTTCGATCCGCAGCGCGCGGTGCGCCTGGTCGGCGCCTACCTCGACGAGCTTTCCAACTGGTACATCCGCCGGAACCGCGCGCGGTTCTGGAAATCGACGGACGACGCCGACAAACACGCCGCCTACGACGCGCTGCACCGCGCGCTGACCGTCGCCGCCTATCTGCTCGCGCCGATCGCGCCGTTCTCCGCCGACGCGCTCTACGTCGCGCTGCATCCGGAGGGATCGGGCGCCGACTCGATCTTCCTCACCGATCTTCCGGCCGCCGACGCGTCCCTGATCGACGCCGCACTCGAGGCGCGCATGGCGGCCGTGGTCGCCGTCACGTCCCTCGCGCGCGCGGCGCGCACGAGCGCGGGCCTCCGCGTCCGGCAGCCGCTGGCGCGGCTCGTGGTGTCGGGGCCGGACCTCGCGGCGCTTCGCGATCCGGAGCTGCAGGAGGAGATCAAAGACGAGCTCAACGTGAAGGCCCTCGAGGTCGCCGAGAAGCGCGGCGGCTTCGTCGACGTCACGGTCAAGCCGAACCTGAAGACGCTGGGGCCCAGGCTCGGGCCGAAGCTCCGGAAGGTCTCCGAGGCGCTCAAGGCGCCGAGCGACGCGTTCCTGGCGTCGGTCGAGGAGACCGGCGGCGGCACGCTGCTCGTCGACGGCGAGCCGGTGCGGCTGGGCGCCGAAGACCTGCTGGTCTCCTGCGTCGGGCGCGCAGGCTTCGCCGCCGCCGCGGAGCGCGGCTCTTTCGCCGCGCTCGACACGGCCCTCACGCCCGAGCTCGAGCGCGAAGGCCTCGCGCGGGAGACGCTGAATCGCCTGCAGACCGCGCGCAAGGACGCGGGGCTCGCGGTGAGCGACCGCGTGCGCGTGATCCTCTCCGGCTCGGAGAAGACGCGCGCCGCCGCCGCGGCGCACGCCGATCTCCTGAAGAGCGAAGCGCTGGCGACCGATCTGTCGATCGTCGACTCCGTCCCCGAGGGCGCGACGACCTTCGACCTCGACGGCGAAGCTTTGGCTCTCCGCGTCGAGAAGGCGTGACGTGACCGCCCGCCGGCTGCGACTCGCGGTGCTGGTGTCCGGCTCGGGCCGGAGCCTCCGCAATCTGCTCGAGCGCTCGCGGGCGGGGACCCTCCCCGCCGACGTCGCGCTCGTGATCTCGTCGCGCGCCGACGCCGGCGCCCTGCAGCACGCCGCGGCGTTCGGCGTGAAGGCGCTCACGCTCAAGACCGGCGAGGTCACGGCGGCGATCGACGCCGCGAAACCCGACCTCGTGGTAATGGCGGGCTATCTCCGCGCCTGGCCGCTGCCGGACCGCTGGGCGGGCCGCACGATCAACATCCACCCGGCGTTGCTTCCGCTCTTCGGCGGCAAGGGGATGTACGGCCGATTCGTCCACGAGGCGGCGCTCGCCTCGGGCATGAAGATCTCGGGGTGCACCGTGCACTTCGTGACGCAGAACTATGACGACGGGCCGATCATCGTGCAGCGAACCTGCCCGGTGCTCGACGACGACGACGCGTCGACGCTCGCCGCGCGCGTCTTCGCCGAGGAGCTGGAGGCCCTTCCCGAGGCGATCCGCCTCTTCGCCGAAGACCGCCTCCGCATCGAGGGCCGCCGCGTGCGCGTGTCGCCATCCGCGGCGCCCTGACGGACGGCGGGAACGTCGCTCAACGCGGCTCGTCGCCGAAGAGCTCGCGTCGGACGCTTTCGCGCTCGCGGTCGATCTGCTCGGGCGTGGCGCCGAGGCCGCGCAGCACCGACTCCGACATGGCGAGCGCGACCTCGCCTTCGCCGCTGAAGACTTCGTCGGCGCCGGCGGCGCGCAGGCGCTCGCGGTCGCGGAGGTAGGCGCAACGCGCGAGCACGCGAATGTGGGGGTTGAGGGCGCGCGCGGCGCGGATGACCTCTTCGGGCGCCTCCAGGCTCGAGGACGAGAGGACGAGCGTGGGCGCCTCCCTCACGCCGGCGCTCTCCAGCGTCTCGATGCGCTCGGCGTCGCCGTAGACGACCTCGGTTCCCTCCGCCTTGAGGCGCCGTGCGGTTTCGATGTTGAGCTCGACGACCCGCGGTTCGACGTCGTTCTCGCGGAGCAGGCGGGTCAGCGTGGACCCGACGGGTCCGTAGCCCACCACGACCGCGCGGCGCCGCGCCGCCAGCACGAGACGCGCCTTCGAAGCGGTCGGGCGCAGTTCGTCGGCCCGCCGGGCGGCGGCGTCGACCCGCGCGCGACGCGCGCGGCGGTACTTCAGCGCCAGGCCGAACAGCACCGGATTGACCGCGATCGAGAAAATGGCGCCGACGACGATGGCGCTGACGGCGGCGTCCGGAAGGATGCCGAGCTGACGTCCGACGAAGGCGAGGATGAAGGAGAACTCTCCGATCTGGCCGAGCGAGACTCCGAGGGGCAGCGCGAACGCGAGAGGATGTCCGGTCGCGCGGAGAAGAAGGACGGCGGCGAGCGGCTTTCCGACGACGATGATCGCCACCGTTCCGAGCACGATTCCCGGCGACTCCGCGAGGAATCGCGGGTCGAACAACATTCCGGC
The DNA here is from genome assembly GCA_035626575.1 of Planctomycetota bacterium. Lineage (GTDB taxonomy): Bacteria > Planctomycetota > CAIWVZ01 > DASPNK01. The sequence goes on from DASPNK010000264.1 coordinate 6,725, forward strand.
GGCGACGAAGAAGAGAACGGCGAACGCGTCCCGAAGCGGGAGCGCCTCCGATGCGGCGCGGAGGCTGAACTCGGAGCGCGCGACGACCATGCCCGCGAGAAAGGCGCCGAGCGCCATGGAGACCTCGAACCATGCGGCGGCGCCGACGGCGATGCCGAGCGCGACGGTCAATACGGTGAGAGTGAAGAGCTCGCGGGAATGCGTGGCCGCCACCCGGGCGAGGATCCACGGGATGACGCGGCCGCCGACCGCGAGCGTGAAGACGACGAGGAACGCGAGCTTGGCGCCGGCCCACCCCAGCGCGACGACGAAGTCGGCCGCTCCGCGCGACGCCTCCGGTCCGAACGCCTGCGGCAGGACGACGAGGATCACCACCGTGAGGAGGTCTTCGACGATGAGCCACCCGACCGCGGCATGGCCCACGGTGGTGTGGAGCACTCGGTGGTCGCTGAGCACGCGCGTCAGCACCACGGTGCTGGCGACCGAGATCGCCAGGCCGAACACGAGGCCCGGCGCCCAACCCCACGAAAACGCCGCCCCCATCAGAGCGGCGAGACCGGTGGCGACCGCGCTCTGGAGGATCGCGCCCGGAACAGCGATCCGACGAACCGCCGTGAGGTCTTCGACGCGGAAGTGCAGGCCGACGCCGAACATCAGGAGCACGACCCCGATCTCGGCGAACTGCTCGGCATAGGCCGCGTCCGCGACGAAGCCGGGCGTGAACGGCCCGAGAACGACGCCGGCGAGGAGGTAGCCGACCAGGGGCGAGAGACCGATGCGGTGCGTGACGTAACCGAGGCCCAGCGCGGCGAAGAGGCAGGCGGTCAGCGTCAGGATGAGATCGAGGGAACCGTGCATCGAAAGCGCGCCGGCGGCGCGCGCCTTCGTCATAACAGCGCCGCGCTTCTGCGGAGCGCAGGGACCTCGACGGCCGCCCCGCCGGTCGGAAGCTCAGTTCGCGCGCAACGCGGCCGCGGCGCCCAGCGCGGCCGCGACCGCGAGCGTCGCGATCACGACGATAAGGGTCCTCCGTCCGCGCTTCGGTCGCTCAGGCGCGCTCTCGTAAGGATCTTCCTTCGCATAGCCCTGCGGAAGCTCGACGCCGTCGAGATACGCGTCTTCGCTCTCCCCGAGATCGGCGTCGAATCCGCACGCCTTGCAGAACGTCGCCCCCGTCCGCCGAGGCGCATCGCAATGAGGGCAAGCCGTGTCGTCGGTCATGGATCCCGTCGGCGAAAGATACCGATCGATCGACATCGCGCGCGACGCCGGTCGGTCGACCCCCGAAACCCCTCGACCTCCGAATGCAAGCCGCGGCGAAGCCGCGTTCGAATCGCCGCCGTCCCGCGAGCGGGGCGGAATCTACAAGCCGCCGCGCCGACCTGCGACGCCCTTCGAAGGCCATCCGCGGCGGAGCCGCGCTCATGACGCCGCCGCGCCGCGAGCGGCGCGGAATCTAAGAACTTCGCCCCCGTCGCCGGAGCAAGGCTCCGGCGACGGGGGCGATGGAGGCGGCGGGAATCGAACCCGCGTCCCGAGATCCCCTCGGCGTCGCGTCTACGCGCGTAGTCGTGAGTTTGCGTCGACCGCGGGACGCCTCACGACGGGCTTCCCGCGATCCGGCCGACTCGTTTCTCGTCCGCCTCGTCGTCGACGGGAGTGCGCGGACCAGCCTGCTTCGGTAGGTCGTCGGCCGCCGCCCGCAGGCGAAGCGACGGCCGACGTCGAGGCCTTAATCAGGCCGCGAGAGCGTAGTTGTTATTCGCAACTAACTTGTGCCCGGTGTTTAACGAGGCCTCCGAGCCACCTCGGCGCGCGACGACGTCTTGGAATGATCCGGTCGAAACCGATCGCCCCCGTTCACGTCGGAGTCTTTATACGGGGAAGCGCGCCCCGGTGAAAGATCGCTCAACGGCGTCGGAGAGCGCGCAGGATCTCCCGCGTCGCGTCGGCTTTCTTCAGGTCCTCGCGCTTGTCGAACTGCTTCTTCCCGCTCGCGACGGCGACGGTGACCTTCGCGAAGCCGCGGTCGTTGAAGTACACCTTGAGCGGGACGAGGGTCTTTCCCTTCGTCTCCACGCGCGCAATGAGCTTCTTCAGCTCGCGTTTGTGGACGAGGAGCTTGCGCTTCTGTTTCGGCGCGTGTCCGGTCCACGACGCGGCGGCGTACTCGGAGATGTTGCAGTCGTTGAGCCAGAGCTCGCCGTCGTCGATCGACGCCCAGGCTTCGTCGAGCGACACGCGACCGCCGCGGACGCTTTTCACCTCGGACCCCGCCAGCACGAGGCCGCACTCGACCGTCTCCTCGAGGTGGTAGTCGTGCGAGGCGCGTCGGTTCCTGGCGACGATCGTCGCTTCGGCGTCCTTCTTGTCCTTCGAGCTCACGGGCGGCCATCGTAGCCGCGCACGGGCGCGCTCCCGACGCCGCGCCCCGGACGGTTGAAACCGGCCGCGCGTCGGGGCATCATCCGCCTCCGTCGCCGAGGTGGCGGAATTGGCAGACGCACTAGGTTCAGGTCCTAGCGCCCGTTACAGGGCATAGGGGTTCAAGTCCCCTCCTCGGCATGCAAGCGGCCGCGCCTCCCCGGCGCGGCCGTTTCGTTTTGGGCGAGGCGCGCCGCAAGACGCCACGCGCGCGGGCGTCACCGCTTGACGGAAGGGTCGACGCGGCAGTCCCCGCGCACCGCGGCCTGGCAGGCGAGGCGAAGGCCCGGGCGCGGGTCCGGCAGCAGACGCCGCTCGAAAGGCGTCGGCGGAGACAACGCCTCGGCGCCTTCGACGACCAGCACCGCACACCGCCCGCATCGCCCCTTGCCGCCGCACTCGAACCACCCGTCGACCCCGTAGTAGAGGCGCGCGCCGCGGCGGAGCAGCACCTCGCGAAGATCGGCGCCTTCCGGCGCGTCCAGCGTGCGGCCCGTCGTCTCGAGGGTCACGCGGGGCACGGCGTCGCCGCTCCGCTCGCGGGTCCGCGCCCGCGTCCCGCCTGTTCGAGACGGGCGACGTGGACGAGCAGCAGATTGAGGTCGGCCGGCGAGATGCCGGGAAGGCGCAGCGCCTGGCCGGCGGTGCGCGGACGCACGCGCTCGAACTTCTGGCGCGCCTCGGCGCGGAGGTGCGGCACCGCGGCGTAATCGAGGTCGGGGGGGAGCAGACGCGCGTCGGAGGCCTTGAGCCGCTCGGCCGCCTCGCGCTCGCGGTCGAGGTATCCCGCGTAGCGCGCCTCGATCTCGAGGTCCTCGCGATCCTCGCGGGTGAGCGCGGCGGCCAGCTCGGCGCGCCCCGCGGCGCGAAGCGCGGCGTCGACGTCCCCGTCGGGCCGCCGGAGCCGTTCCCACCAGGAGCGCCCTTCGTGACGCGCGGACTCCAACGCCTCGCGGGCTTCGCGCGTCCGCGCCGCGCGCGCCCGGGTCGCCGCCAGCCTCTCCGCCGAAGCGGCGCCGAGGCGCTCGGCGTGCTCGAGGAGGCGCAGGTCCGCGTTGTGGTGTCGGAGGAGCAGGCGGTGCTCGGCGAGGGACGTGAACATGCGGTACGGCTCGTCGACGCCCCGCGTGACGAGGTCGTCCACCAGCACGCCGAGGTACGCCTCGGCGCGCGACAGGACGAACGGCCCGGCGCCGGCCGTCTTCAACGCCGCGTTGGCGCCGGCGACCAGTCCCTGGCCCGCCGCCTCTTCGTATCCCGTGGTCCCGTTGATCTGCCCCGCGAGGAACAGGCCGGGAAGGCGTCGGGTCTCCAGCGTCGCGTCGCACTCGGTGGGATCGACGTAGTCGTATTCGACCGCGTAGCCGTACTGCACGATCTCCGCGCGTTCGAGCCCGGGGACGGAGCGGACGAGTCGCTCCTGCACGTCGCGCGGAAGCGAGGTGGAAACGCCGTTCGGGTAGACGAGATCGGAGTCCAGCCCCTCCGGCTCGAGGAACACCTGGTGCGACTCCTTGTCGCCGAACCGGAAGATCTTGTCCTCCACCGAAGGGCAGTAGCGCGGTCCCGTGCCGCGGATCTTCCCGGTGAAGAGGGGCGACCGGTCGAGTCCCTCGCGGATGATCGCGTGCGTCGCGGCCGTGGTGCGGGTGATGGCGCACGCCACGCCGCGCGCGGGCGCGGGCTGCGGTTCGAACGAGAAGCGCACGGGATCGTCGTCGGACGGCTGCGGCTCGGTGCGATCCCAGTCGATCGACGACGCGCGAAGCCGCGGCGGCGTCCCGGTCTTCAACCGTCCGGTCCGGAAGCCGAGCCCGCGGAGCCGCGCGGCGAGCGGAACCGCCGCGCGCTCGCCGACCCTGCCGCCTTCGGTCGTCTCGAGGCCGACGTGCATCACCGCGCCGAGGAAGGTCCCGGTGGTGAGCACGACGGCGTCCGCCGCGAGCCGGGCGCCGTCGGCGAGCTCGACGCCGCGCACGCGTCCGCCTTCGACCACGAGGTCGACGACTTCGCCCTCGCGGACGGTCACGCCCGCGCGCGCCGCCTCCGCCGCGGCTTCCCGGGCGTAGAGCGCGCGATCGTTCTGACACCGCGGCGATTGCACCGCCGGACCTTTGCTCCGGTTGAGGAGCCGATGGTGGATCGCGGAGCGGTCCGCGAGCTTGCCCATCACGCCGCCTAACGCGTCGACCTCGCGGACGATCTGCCCCTTCGCGATCCCGCCGATCGACGGGTTGCAGGACATGCGCCCGAGCGCGCCGGCGGAAAGCGTGACCAGCTCGACGCGCGCGCCCATGCGGGCCGCGACGCAGGCCGCCTCGACCCCGGCGTGGCCGCCGCCGATCACCGCCACGCGCGGCGCGGACGCTCGGACGCTTTCGTTCACGGCCGACCGTAACGAAGTCGGGCCGACGGGTCGAAGGGAACTCCTCGGCGCACGCCGCGTCACGAGCGCGTCACGAGCGCGTCGGCCCGCGAAAAACGGGTCTCGACGCCGCCCGGACGGCCGCTACGATCGCCGTCCGGAGCGTAGAGCTCGAGTTCCCCGGAAGGCCCCCATGTCCGCACGTCGCATCCGCCCGCGCCTGATCGGCGCCCTGCTGCTCGCCTGCGTCGCTTCCGCGCCCGCCGCGGCGCAACTCGGCGACACCTACAAGCACCGCCGCATCGGAGTCTCGGTGCAGCCGCCGGCCAAGTGGCCCCAGGTCCCCGTCGAGCCCGGCGAGGAGTACTCCGTCGCGAAATGGGCGGGCAAGCGCGACTTCGGCAACTTCGTCACCGAGTTCCAGGTGCTGGCCTTCACCAAGGTCCAGAAGCCGAAGCCCCCGACCGCGGAAGACGCGCCCGAGGGGGGCGACGACGGAGACCTCGAAGAGCTGGTGCGCCGTTACGCGCGCGGCGACCTCTTCGGAAAGGCCGGCACGTATCAGGACTACTGGCGGAAGAACCGCCTCTGGGACGACAAGTTCGAGCTGCCCAAGCCGACGCGCGAGATCAAGGTGAAGGGATGGGAGTCGAAGGTGAAGATCTTCGACCTCTACCGCACCGGCGGGCGCGACGCCGCGGACCGCCCGGCCCGCTTCTGGTACCTCGCCGCGCAGTTCGACCTCGCCGATCGGCAGTTCGTGCTCGAGTTCGTCGGCGGCGAACCGATGCGCGAGAAGCTCCTGCCGCTCTACATGTCGGTGATCGAATCGTTCCGCATGTTGCCGGCGCGCGAGATCGAGGCCGCCGAGGACGAGGAGGCGGTCGCGAAGCTGACGCCGAAGCAGAAGGCGCTGCGCACCGCGGAGCTCACGAAACGACAGACGCCGGGCTGGTGGTTCCGCGAGACCGAGCACTACGTGGTGCTGACGTCGCTGCCCGAGAGCAAGTCGGACCTCATCGACGACGTCGCGTCGCGGTTGAAGAAGCTGCGCCGCACCTACGAGGCCGACTTCCCGCCCGAGGGTCCGATCGAAGCGGTGTCGATCGTGCGCGTCTGCAAGAGCCGCGAGGAGTATCTGAACTACGGCGCGCCGCCGAGCAGCGCCGGCTACTGGAACGCGGCGGCGCAGGAACTGGTGATGTACGTCGAGGGGCAGAAGGACACGGTGTTCGCCGTCCTCTCCCACGAGGCGTTCCATCAGTACATCTACTACTGCTTCGGCGAGCTGTCGCCGCACAGCTGGTACAACGAGGGCTACGGCGACTACTACGCGGGCTCGACGTTCGAAGGCTCGCGCGCGATCATCAAGCCGTTCGCGTGGCGGAAGGACGTGATCAAGAACGCGATCCGCCAGAAACGCCACGTGCCGGTGAAGAAGCTCGTCCGGTACTCGCAGGCGGAGTACTACTCCGACGCGCAGCTCTGCTACGCGCAGGGTTGGAGCCTGGTCTACTTCCTCAACAAGGGACTTCCGAAGAAGCATCCCTACGCGAACATCCTGCCGACGTACTTCAAACGCCTGCGGGAGACCAAAGACGTCGACGCCGCGGTCAACGCCGCCTTCGCCGGCGTCGACATGGACAAGTTCGAGGCCGACTGGGCCGCCTTCATCGCGAAGGACGTGCGGCCGTCGCTTCCCTGACGCGCGGCGCGCGGCGTCGGGGCGCCCCGCGCGGGGCGTGGTAAAACCGAGCCGCTTGCCGTTCGACGTCTTCGAGGAGATCGCGCGCCTCAGGCGCGAACGGACGCCGGCCGCGCTGGCGACCGTCACGTCGGCGAAGGGCTCCGTGCCGGCGAAGCCGCCCGCGCGGATGGTCGTCTACGCCGACGGGCGCACCCTCGGCACCATCGGCGGCGGATGCGTCGAGGCCGACGTCATCCGCGCCGCGCGCGACCTGCTCGACGTCGGCGGCGGTCCGAAGACGCTGGAGTTCCGCCTCCACGGCGAAGAGGCCGAGCGCACCGGCATCGCCTGCGGAGGCGTCGTGGTCATCATGGTCGAATCGCTGGACGAACCGCGGTTGATTCTGATCGGCGCCGGGCACGTCGCGCAGGAGACGGCGCGGCTCGCCGCGGCGACCGGATTCCGGGTGACGGTGGTCGACGACCGGCCCGACTTCGCCCACGCCGGCAGGTTCCCCGACGCCGACGAGATCGTGGTCGCCGATCTCGACCGGCTCGCCGGGGCCGTGCGCACGACGCCGCGCTCGGCGATCGTCTGCATGACGCGCGGCCATTCGGAGGACCTCGTCGCCCTGCGCTGGGCCCTCGGCGCGGGCGCGGGCTACGTCGGCGTGCTCGGGAGCCGGAGCAAACGTCTTCAGTTCCGCGAGACGCTGCTGGCGGAAGGCGTGTCGAAGGAGTCCTTCGACGCGGTGTCGATGCCCGTCGGCCTCGACCTCGGCGCGGAGACCGTGCCCGAGATCGCCGTCGCGATCGTCGCCGAGCTGGTGAAACTCCGGCGGAAGGGCGCGGATGCCGTCCGCTGACGACGCGTCCGCGGTCGGCGCGAGCGCCGACCTCCTCGTCGCGGCGGCCGCCGCCGCGCGGGCCTTCGACGACGCGCCGGCGGAGGAGGCGGCGCTCCGCGCCGCGGCGTTGCTGGCCCCTTTCGCCCCGGGGGGACGCCTCACGCTCGCCCTCGCGGACGCCGACGGACGCCTCGCGGTCCGCGCACATCCCGGCGCGTGGCTCGAGGAAGGGCCGCTCGACCTCGCGCCGCAGCCGGAGTCCGAGCTGGCGGCCGGGCGCCCCGCGCGATTCCGCGCGTCGACGTCCGGCGACGCGCACGACGCCTTCGCGGCGCCGCTCGTCGTCCGCGGCGCGCTGCGCGGCGCCCTCGTCCTCCGGTCCGACGCCGCCGAGCCGCGGGAAGCCCGAGGCTGGATCGCCGTCGCGGCGCTCCTCGCCCAGGCCGCGGCGCGGGCCGACGAGCGGATCGGCGCCGAAGAGCGGACGCAGGCGCTCATCGAAACCGAGAAGCTCGCCGCGCTGGGGCGCCTCATGGCGGGCGTCGTCCACGAACTGGGCGGACCCCTTCAATCGGTGATCAGCCTCGCCGACGTGCTCGAACGCGACCCCGACCGCGACGACCGTCTCGAAGCGGCGCGGCGCATCCTCCGCTCGGCGATGCGCTGCAAGGCGATCTCGCAGGAGCTGCTCACGTTCGCGCGGCGCAACCCGCCGCGCCTCTTGCGCGTCGACCCGCGGGACGCGGTGCTGGACGCGCTCGAGCTCGACCGCTTCGCCGACGTCGGCGACGTCGAGCTGCGCCTCGAGGAAGGCGCGGGCATGCCGCAGGTGGCCTGCGATCCCCAGCGGCTGTCCCAGACCGTCCTCAATCTGCTCGCGAATGCGCGCGCCGCGACCGCGCAGACCGGCGAGCGCGGCGTGGTGCGCGTGGCGCTCGAGCACGTCCCCGGTTCGGCGTCGCGGCTTCGCGAGCCGC
>DASPNK010000265.1:0-5069 GCA_035626575.1 Planctomycetota bacterium
CACCGCCGGGGCGTCGACTTCGGTCAGCCCGCCCACGGCGACGACCGGGATGCGGCTCGCCTCGCAGGCGGCCCGCAGCGCGTCGAAGCCGACCGGCGCGACCGGGCGAGGCTTGGGCGTCGACTTCACCGGCCCGAACAGCACGAAGTCGGCGCCTTCGAGGCCGGCCTCGGCGGCTTCCTCCGGCGTGTGGACGGAACGGCCGACGAGCGCGCCGGGTTCAAGCAGGCGTCGCGCCTCCTCCGCGGAGACGCTCCCGAAGCCGAGCTGCACACCGTCGGCGCCGGCCGCGGCGGCGCCCGCGGCGTCGCGCGCGAGAAGGAGGGGCACGCCCGGGGGCAGCTTCGGGCGGAGCCGGCGGATCCACGCCGCCTGCGCGTCGGGCGCGAGGTCGAGCTCTCGGAGGATCACCAGCGTCGCCCCGCGCGTCGCGACCGCGCGCAGGACCCCGGCCGCGAGGTCGCCGTCGGGCGTCGCGCGGCGGTCGGAGATGCAGACGCGCTCGAGGACGCGACGGTCCATCCGCTCAGCGCCGCGCGCGGGCGTTTTCGACGATGCGCCGGAGCAGCTCCTCGAGCGACCAGCCCACGGCGGCGGCCTCCTGCGGCACGAGGGACGTTTCGGTCATGCCCGGCAGCGTGTTGGTCTCGAGCACGACCGGGCCGTCCGCAGTCACGATGAAATCCGTCCGCGTCACCCCGTCGGCGCCGATCGCGCGGTGCGTCGCCAGCGCGATCTCGCGGACGCGGGCCTCCGCGTCGGGGGAGATCTGCGCCGGGATGCGCTCGATCGCGCCGCCCGGTTCGTACTTGCTGGCGAAGTCGAACCACCCGGCTTTGCGCGGGACGATCTCGATCGCCGGTAGCGCGCGCGCCTCCGCGCCGCGGCCGAAGACCGCGCACGACACCTCCGGCCCCGCGAGGCCGCTTTCGACGAACAGGCCGACCCCTTCCGCGGCCACGGTGCGGCAGGCGGCGCGCAGCGACGTTTCGTCGCGGGCGATCGCCACTCCGACCGAAGACCCGAGGGTGGTCGCCTTCACGACCGCCGGATAACCGCGGGCGTTCGCCCACGTCGCGGCGCGGTCGATCGCGGCGCTCAAGGCGGCGTCGTCGACCCCGCCCTCGGAGATCTCGCACCACTCCGCGGTGGGGAGCCCCGAGCCGCGGAGCACGCGCTTCAGCAGAAGCTTGTCCATCGCGACCGCCGACGCCGCCACGCCGGGCCCCGAATACCGAAGCCCGGCGACCTGCAGGAAGCCCTGCAGCGAGCCGTCCTCCCCGCCCGGCCCGTGCAGGCCGAGGATCGCGACGTCGACGCCGCGCCGCTTGAGCTCGAGGGTCGTTTCCAGCGCCGAGCCCGAACGCTCCGCCCCGGCGGGCGCCGAGGGCACGGCGCCGCCGAACCCGCCCGTCGCGGCGTCGGCGCCGACGATCGACCACGTGCCGTCCCGGGCGATCACGACCGGGACGACGTCGTAGCCGGCGCGTCGCAGGCCGCGCACGATCGTGGCGCCGGACTTCAGCGACACGCCGTGCTCGGCGGAGGTCCCGCCGAAGAGCACGGCGACCGGCGCGTCGGCGGCTCGGGCCATGTCACTCCGCTCCGAGGTAGACGGGCTTCGAGTAATCGGGCTTCGGGCGCTTCGCGTTCAGCGCCTCGGGCGAGTCCGCGTAGAGCGGCGAGATCTCGAGGGGGACGGCGGGCGCGCCGTCGGGCCCGCGCGGCGGCGGCGCGCCCGCGGCGTCCAGCCACTCGGCCGCGAGCCGCGACTGCAGTTCGACCGACGAGGCCGGCGAATCGACGCCGCTCGCGTTCTTGATGGGGGCGAACTCGCGCTCGCGCCGCACCTCGAGGCAATACGGGTTGCGCGCGAAGGCGAGCGCGTCGAACACGAAGGTCTCGAACTTGAAGCCGGCGACCTCCGACGCGCGCCCCTCGACGTCCACGCAGGGAAGCTTCTTGCGCGCCACGTGGTACGGCAGCGCGAAGCCGCGCGCGACCAGCCGCGAGACGAACTCGGCGCGAAGGACGTGGACCGCGATATTGCCGGCGCCGAACTTGAGAGCGCCCGACTCCGTCCGCGCCTCGCGCAGCGACGCGGGAAGGTCGCTGTATTCGACGACGGCGAGGCGCCCGTCGCGGCGCACCATCACGCCGACCTTTTCGTCGGGGCCCGACTTCGCGACGACCTTGGAGCCGAACTCGCCGTCGGCGAGGCGATGCCCGCCGAGAAACACCGGGTCGCACACCTCCGCCAGCGGATTGTCGACCTGGAAGTAGAAGATCTCCTCGACGCCCGCGGCGCGGAGCTTCGCCAGGAGCCCCGACGTGTGGAGGGCCTGCAGCGTGCCGCCGTGGCCGTTCGGGCTGCGGAACAGCTCGCCCGCCGCCTTGAGCACCAGGCGGCCGGATTCGTCGACGGCGGGCAGCATCCCCTGCGTGAAGAAGTGCAGCTGCGTCGGCAGGAGTCCGAAACGATCGTTGGCCTCGAAGAACGCGACGGTGTCGGCGTGGTTCTCCTCGCTGGTCATCACGAGGAACGGGACCGGCCGGCCGTAGCGGGCGCCGAGGGCGCGGACCTTCTCCGAGAACAGCCGGAAGAGCGACTTCCGCTTCACCGGCGTCGCTGGGAACGTCCCCTTCGGTCCGTGGTGGCCGAGGCGCGAGCCCTGCCCGCCGGCGACCACCAGCGCGGCGGCTTTCCCGTCGCGGAGCAACGCTTCGCCGGCGGCGCGGGCCGCCGCGTCGCGCACGGCGTCGTCGCCTTTGCGCACGACGTCGGGCGGCTCGGGCTCCCCTTCGGAGACGACCGGCGGCGGGTTCTTCGCCTCGGAGACCAACCGGGCGAGGAGGTCGAAGTCCGTCGCGCGCAGCTCGGCCTCGAACGAGGCGCGTCGCGTCGCGTCAAGGACGTCGAAGTGCGGGAGGAGGTGTTCCTGGCCGTGCTTCCGGAGCAGCGCGGCGACGTCGGCGGAGGCGGGTGAGCTCATCGTCGGTGGCCGGGCGTCGCGCGGCGGGACGCGCGCGGAGTAGGTTCAACCCTCGAAGCGGCGGAACGCAAGCGTGCAGTTGTGGCCGCCGAAGCCGAGGCTGTTCGCCAGGGCGGCCTTCACCGACAGCTCGCGCGCTTCGTGGGGCACGTAATCGAGATCGCACGCCGGATCGGGGTGGTCGAGATTGCGCGTCGGATGCACGACCCCGCGGGCGATGGACATCGCGCACGCCGACGCCCCGAACGCGTGGGCGGCGCCGAGGAGGTGGCCGATCATCGACTTGGTCGACGAGATGGGGATCTTCTTCGCGCGGTCGCCGAAGACCGCCTTGATCGCCGCGGTCTCGTTGGGGTCGTTGATCGGCGTCGAGGTGCCGTGGGCGTTGACGTACTGCACGTCGTCGAGGCCGAGGCGGGCGTCCTTGAGCGCGATCTTCATCGAACGCTGGATGCCCTCGGCGTTCTCCGCGGGCGCGGTGATGTGGAACGCGTCGGCGGTGGCGCCGTAGCCCGCGAACTCGCAATAGACCTTCGCGCCGCGGCGCCGGGCGTGCTCCGCCTCCTCGAGGACGAGGATCGCGCAGCCTTCGCCCATGACGAAGCCGTCGCGATCACGGTCGAACGGCCGGCTGGCGCGCTCGGGCGCGTCGTTGCGCGTCGACATGGCGCGCAGGCTGCAGAACCCCGCCATCGCCAGCGGCGTGATCGTCGCTTCGGCGCCGCCGGTGATGATCACGTCGGCCTCGCCGTACTGGATGGCGCGGAGCGCCGAGCCCATCGCGTTGCCCGCGGACGAGCAGGCGGAGGCGGTGACCCAGTTCGGCCCCTTGAGGTTGAACCGCATCGAGAGCTGGCCGCTCATCGCGTTCATCATCAGCTTGGGGATGAGGAACGGCGTGACGCGACGCGGGCCGCGCTCCTTCAGGACGGTGTGCTGGTCTTCGATCTCGATGAGGCCGCCGATGCCGCTGCCGCAGATGGCGCCGCACCGCTCCGGATCCTCCTTCGAGAAGTCGAGGCCGGCGTCGCGCACCGCCTGCTCGCCCGCCGCGATCGTGAACTGCACGAAGCGGTCCATGCGCCGCGTCTCGTCGGGCGGCGCGTAAGGCGCGGGGTCGAAGTTCTTGATCTCGCCGGCGATCCGCGTGGAGAAGCCGGTCGCGTCCCACGCCGAGATGGCGGTGACGCCGTTCTTTCCGGCGACGAGGCCTTCGAAGGTCGTCTCCCGGTCGAGCCCGAGCGGGCTGACCAGTCCGATGCCGGTGACGACGACCCGTCGACGTCCGTCGGGAAGGCTCATGCGGTGCGGTCCCTGCGTCCTCGCTCGATCACTTCTTCTTGTCGAAGATGTAGTTCACCGCGTCGCCGACGGTGCGGATCTTCTCCGCGTCGGAGTCCGGGATCTCCACTTCGAACTGCTCCTCGAACTCCATGACCAGCTCGACGGTGTCGAGGGAGTCGGCGCCGAGGTCGTTGATGAAGGACGTCTCCATCTTGACGTCCTCCTTCTTGGCGTTGAGCTGTTCGCAGACGATCCCGACCACCTTGTCCTTGACGTCCTCGAGCTTCGCGCCCATGTCGTTCATTCCTCGCTTCGGACCAACGGCCTTCGCAGGCGGGCGTCGCATGCGCCCGGCGAATGAAGCCGCGTGATACCACACCGGCGCGACGCCCACCACGGACGCGCGCCCGCCCGGCCCGCCCGAAACCGCGGGGCGCGCCGGCGACGGTCGAAGGACCGTCAGATCCTGAGGCCGCCGTCCACGGTGACCGTCTGGCCGGTCACGAACGACGCAAGATCCGAGCAAAGCCACAACACCGCGTTCGCCACGTCTTCGGGCGTCCCGGCGCGGCCGAGGGAGGCGCCCTCGACCATGGCCTTCTTCTGCGTCTCGTCCAGGTTCTTCGTCATGTCGGTGGCGATGAACCCCGGCGCGACGGCGTTGACGGTGACGCCGCGCCCCCCGAACTCTTTGGCCGCCGACTTGGTGAAGGCGATCAGGCCGCCCTTGCTGGCGGCGTAATTGGCCTGGCCCGCGTTGCCCGCGACGCCGATCACCGACGCGACGTTGAC
>DASPNK010000266.1:0-7208 GCA_035626575.1 Planctomycetota bacterium
GGCGGCGGCGCCCGCGGGAGCCGCGCCGTGACCGCCGTGCTCCCCTGCCCGCCCGCGCGCGCAACGCTGCCGGCGCTCGCCGTCGACGCCGAGACCTGCCGCGACCTCGAGCGCGGCGCGTCCCTCGAGTGGCTCGAGACCAACGGCCTCGGCGGGTACGCCTGCGGCACCGCTTCGGGCCTCCGCACGCGCCGGTATCACGGCCTTCTGGTCGCGGCGGCGCGACCGCCCGCCGAACGCCGCGTCCTGCTCGCCGCGCTCGACGTCGTGCTGCACCTCGACGACCGCCGCATCGATCTCGGCGTCGCGCGCTACGGCGACGTCGTCCATCCGGACGGCCACCGAAGACTCGCCGGCTTCCGCGTCGATCCGTTCCCGACGCGCACCTGGAGCGACGACGACTGGGAGCTCGACGAAGAGCTGTTCATGCCTCACGGCCGCGACGCGGTCGTGATCCGCTGGCGCCTGAAGGCCCGTCCGACGGCCCACGGCCGCACGCGGGACCTGTCGCGCGCGCGTCTCGAAGTGCGGCCCCTGATCGCCTTCCGCGACGACCACGCCCTCACGCGTCGCAACGACGTGCTGCGCGGCGACCTCGCGATCGAGCCGGGGCGCGTGCGCGTCCGCCCCTACGACGGGCTTCCGTCCCTCGCGTTCGCGCACGACGCCGCGCGCGTCGCCCGCGCGGGCGTCTGGTACGAGCGCGTCACCTACGTCGAGGAGCGTGCGCGCGGGTTCGACCACGTCGAAGACCTCTTCAACCCGTGCGCGCTCGAGTTCGCGCTCGGCGGCCCGGGAGAGGCGACGCTCGTCGCGACGCTCGACGATCTCGCCTCTTCCGAGGTCTGCGCGCTGCGCGCCGCCGAAGTCGCGCGGCGCGAAGCGCTCGCCGCCGCGGCGCCGTCGACGGACGACGCGACGCGCCTGCTCGCCGTCGCCGCCGACCGCTTCGTGGTCCGCCGCGGCGCGAGCCGGACGATCGTCGCCGGCTACCCGTGGTTCGTCGACTGGGGCCGCGACGCGATGATCGCGTTGCCCGGGCTCCTCCTCGCGACCCGCCGCTTCGACGACGCGCGCGAGGTCCTCCGGACCTTCGCCGCCCATCTCGACGGCGGCATGCTCCCGAACCGCTTCCCGGACGTCGGCGAGACGCCGGAGTACAACTCCGTCGACGCCGCGCTCTGGTTCGTGGAGGCGGCGCGCGCATTCCTCGCCGCGACCGGCGACCGCACGTTCGCGCTGCGCACGCTGCTCCCCGCGATCCGAGCGATCGCGGCCGCGCATCTCGCGGGCACGCGGCACGGGGTCCGCGTCGACGCCGAAGGATTCCTGCGCGCGGGCGCGCCGGGCGTCCAGCTCACCTGGATGGACGCGAAGGTCGGCGACCACGTCGTCACGCCGCGCGGCGGGCGGCCGGTCGAGATCCAGGCGCTCTGGTTCAACGCGCTGCGCGTCCTCGCCGCCTTCGAACGGCTCGACGGCGCGCCCGGCGCCGCCGCCGAGGCCGACGCCCGCGCGGAGACCCTCCGCGCCGCGTTCGCGCGCACCTTCTGGAACCCGACGGAGAGCTGCCTCTACGACGTGGTCGACGACGACGGCGCGCCGGACCCCTCCGTCCGCCCCAACCAGATCTTCGCGGTCTCGCTGCATCACGCGCTGGTCGACGGCGAGCGGGCGCGCGCGGTCGTGCGCCGCATCGAGCGCGACCTGCTGACCCCCGTCGGCCTCCGCACGCTCGCGCCCGACGACGCGCGCTACGCGGGCCGCTATGAAGGCGGCCCCGAGGCCCGCGACCGCGTCTACCACCAGGGCGCCGCGTGGCCGTGGTTGCTCGGGCCTTTCCTCGAAGCGTCGCTCCGCGTCCACGGCCGAAGCCGCGGCGCGACGGTCGCCGCGCGCCGCCGTCTCGAAGCGCTCCTCTCGGAGCTGCGGCGCGCCGGGCTCGGCTCGCTCTCGGAGCTGCACGACGGCGACCGCCCTCACGCCGCGCGAGGTTGCTTCGCGCAGGCCTGGAGCGTCGCGGAGGCCTTGCGCCTTTCGGAGATCCTCGCATGACCCGTTCGACCTCCGCGGCGCCGCTCGCGCGCCTCGCCGCCCCGCCCGTCGGTCCGCGCGTGCACGGCGACCCCGCCCTCGCGGGCCGAGGCGTCGCCATGGCGTTCGTCGACGCGGGCTTCCGCGCTCATCCGGACCTCGCCGCGCCGCGCGGCCGGCGGCTCCGCTACGTCGACGTAACGGGCGGCCCGCCGGACCTCCCGTCGACGGGCGACGCCGGCCCCGACGCCTGGCACGGCACGCAGACCGCCGTCGTCGCCGCGGGCGCCGGAGCGCTCTCGGGCCCCGCGTATCGCGGCCTCGCCTCGGAGGCGAACCTGCTTCTGGTGAAGGTCGGCCGGGACGGCCGCGTGCGCGACGACGACCTCGTGCGCGGCGTGCGGCGCGTCGTCGAGCTGCGCGAAGAGCTCGGAATCCGCGTGCTCAATCTCTCGGTCGGCGGCGACCGCGACGAGACCGCGGATCGCAGCGCCGTCGTCCGCGCCGTCGAGGACGCCGTCGCCGCGGGCATCACCGTGGTCGCCGCCGCCGGGAACGCCGGCTGCGGCCCGCGACCGCGCGTCACGCCGCCCGCGAGCGCGCCGTCGGCCGTCACCGTCGGCGGGGTGGTCGACGCCGTCCGCCCCGACGCGCCGCCCGTCGCCTACTGTTCGAGCTACGGGCCGTCCCTCGACGGCCTCGTGAAGCCCGAAGTCGTGGCGCCCGCCGCGCGCGTCGCGGCGCCGATCCTTCCCGGGACCGCGCTCTGGCGCCGCGCCGACGTCCTCGCCGACCTCGACGCCGCGCCCGACTACCTGCTTGCGGCGGTGGTGCGCGCACGAGGCCGCGAAGCCGGCCTCGACGTCGACCCCGACGCGGACGTGGACGTGCTCCGCGCCGCCGTCGTGACCGCCGCGCGGGCGCTCAAGCTCGTGGGACGCCGGCACCAGCACGTCGACGGCACCTCGTTCGCGGCGCCGATCGTCGCCGCCGTCGTCGCGCAGATGCTCGAGCTCGACCCCGCGCTCGAGCCCGCCGAAATCAAACGGGTGCTGATGGCGACCGCGCGCCACGTCCCGACCGTCGCCGTGCGACGGCAGGGATTCGGCGCGGTCGACGCGCGTCGCGCCCTCGAACGCGTCCGCCGCGGCGCGCGCACGCTCCGCCCCGAGCACTTCCTGCCGCCGCGCCCGGTCGACGGCCGCGTGCGCTTCCACCTTCACGACCCCGGTGCGACCGACGTGCGCGTCGCGGGCCCTTTCAACGGCTGGAGCGCGACGGCGACGCCGCTGCGCCGCGACGCGGCCGGCGTCTGGACCGCAACGGTCGAGATCGGCGGCGCCGCCGCGCGCCTCCCCTACAAATTCCTCGTCGACGGCGCCTGGCGGGGCGACCCGTCGAACCCGCGCTCCGAAGACGACGGCCTCGGCGGCGAGAACGCCGTGGCGGAGCTCGCGCCGTGAACGTCGTCGCGACCTGGCGCGCTCACTTCCGCGAGTACGCCATCGAAGCATGGGGGCTCGGAACGTTCATGGCGGCGGCGTGCGCCGTCGCGGCGCTCCTCTACCACCCCGCATCGCCGTTCGGAGGTCTCGCGGCCGACCGCGTCGCGGGACGGCTGCCGATGGGCCTCGCGATGGGGGGCGTCGCCCTCGCGCTCGTGTATTCGCCGTGGGGGCGACGCTCCGGCGCCCACTTCAACCCGGCGTTCACTCTCGCCCAGTATCGGCTGGGAAGAGTCGCCGCGCCGGACCTGGCCGGCTACGTCGCCGCGCAGTTCGTCGGCGCCGTCGCCGGCGTCTCCGCGGCGTCGGCGGCGCTCGGACCGCTCGCCGCGCACCCCGCCGTCGACCACGCCGCCACGCGGCCGGGCGCGGCGGGCGTCGCGATCGCGTTCGCCGCAGAAGCGGCGATCGCGTTCGTGCTGCTGTCGGCGACGGCGGCGACCGCCGCGCGACCGAAGCTCGAGCGGTATACGGGCTGCGTCGCGGCGGCCCTCGTCGCGCTGTACATCGTGTTCGAGGCGCCCCTCTCCGGAATGAGCCTCAATCCCGCGCGCACGTTCGGCTCCGCGGTCTTCGCGGGAGGTTGGCGCGACTTCTGGATCTACCTGTCGGCGCCCGTCGCCGGCATGCTGCTGGCCGCGGAGGCGCGGCTCCGGCTCGTCGGGCGCGGCGCGTCCGGCTGCGCGAAACTGCGGCACGACTCGCGCGGCGGCTGCATCTTCTGTACCTTCGCGCGCGGCGGGATCGCGGCGCCCGGGGCCCGCTGACGGGAGTGCGGACATGCCCACCGGAAGGATCGAGGCGACGTTCCCGACCGACGCGACGTCGCCGACGCCCGGCGCCGCGACCGGGTTGCTCGACCGCCTGCGCGCCGGGGACGACGCCGCGTTCGCGGAGCTGGTCGCCGCACACGGCGGACGCATGCTCGCGACGGCGCGGCGCCTCGTCCGCAACGACGCCGACGCGCACGACTGCGTGCAGGAGGCCTTCCTGTCGGCGTTCAAGGCGCTCGACGGCTTCGACGGACGCGCCGCGCCGGGAACCTGGCTCCATCGCATCACGGTGAACGCCTGCCTGATGCGTCTGCGCTCGCGCGCGCGGAAGCCCGAGGCGCCGATCGAGGACCTGCTGCCCCGCTACTCCGACGACGGGCACCAGCTCCATCCGACGCGCTGGGCCGAGGACGCGTCCGCCGGCGCGGAGCGCGCCGAAACCCGCGCGCTGGTGCGGCGCCGCATCGACGAGCTGCCGGAGTCGTACCGAACCGTGCTGATCCTCAGAGACCTCGAAGGCCTGGACGGCGAGGAGGCGGCCGCGCTCCTCGGCGTCACGCCGAACGCCGTCAAGATCCGGCTCCATCGCGCGCGGCAGGCCCTGCGCACGCTGCTGGATCCGAGTTTCCGGGAGGAGCGTCCGTGAACTGCGCCGATTTCCGCCGCGTCGCCCCCGACCTCCTTTACCGACTCGTCCCTTCCGCCGAGCGGGGACCCGCTTTGGACCACCTTCAAGCCTGCGGCGCCTGTCGCGACGCCTTCGGGTCGTTGCGCGAGAAGCTCTGCTCCGAGATTCACGACGCGCTCGACGATTACCTCGAGGCGACGATGGCGCCGTCCGAACGCGCGACCTTCGACGCGCACCTCGCGGTGTGCCCCGAATGCCGGGATTACCTCGCGAGCTACGAAGCGACGATCCGCCTCGGCAAGGCGGCGCACGCCGAGCCGGGAAACGACCCGACGCCGCCTCCGGAGCTGATCGCCGCGGTCCTCGCGGCGCGACGTCGGAAGACTTGACGGACGTCCGGCCGACCGCGACGCGCGCGGACCTGGCTGCGTCGCCCCCCCGGTCGCGCGCGCCGCATGTCCGCGGACCCTCGCCGAAGGCCCGCGAATCGACGGGCGAGGCCGACCCGACTCGCGACGGGTCCCCGAGGTGAGACGGCGCCCTTTGCACGCGGGCGAAACATCACTTAGGAAAGCGCGCCGCGGGGGCCGAAAAGACGAGGGGGCCCTTCGGCCGACGACGGCGGGGTCCCGCACGCAGGGCGCATGCGCCCGGGGAGAAGGACATGCAGCTCGGATTCGTGGGCCTCGGGAAGATGGGCGGATTCATGGTGCGGCGGCTCGTGCAGGCCGGCCGCCAGGTGGTCGCGTACGACCGCAACGCCGACGCGGTGAAGACCGCCGAGAGCCACGGGGCCCGGGGCGCGGGATCGCTCGAGGAGCTGATGCGCGCCCTGACGCCGCCGCGCGCGGCGTGGGTGATGGTGCCGTCCGGCGCTCCGACGACCGAAACGGTGCGCGCGCTGGCGGGCCTCGCGCAGAAGGGCGACGTGATCGTCGACGGAGGCAACTCGCGGTTCCACGACACCGTCGCGCTGCACGCCGAGCTGAAGGCGAAGGGCGTCGACTTCGTCGACTCCGGCACGTCGGGCGGCGTCTGGGGCCTCAAGAACGGCTATTGCCTGATGATCGGCGGCGACCAGGCGCCGGTGGCGCGCCTCAAGCCGATCTTCGACGGGCTCGCGCCGCCGGAGGGCTGGGCGCACGTCGGCGGGCCGGGCGCGGGCCACTACGTGAAGATGGTCCACAACGGCGTCGAGTACGGAATGATGCAGGCGTACGCCGAGGGCTTCGACCTGCTGAAGAACGGCCGCTACAAGTGCGACCTGCATCAGGTGGCGAAGCTCTGGAACCGCGGATCGGTCGTCCGGTCCTGGCTCTGCGAGCTGGCAGAGGACCTGTTCAAAGCGAACCCCGACCTCGCCGGCATGAAGGCGTGGGTGCCCGACTCCGGCGAAGGCCGCTGGACGGTGCAGGAGGCGATCGACGCCGACGTGCCCGCGCCGGTCCTCACGCTGTCGCTCCTCGCGCGGCTGCAGTCGCGGCAGGTCGACTCGTTCGCGATGCGCACGCTGGCCGGGCTCCGGAACGCCTTCGGCGGCCACGCCGTGAAGACCGACTGACCCGGACGCCGCGATGAACGACCCTCTCAAAGTCCGCGTGCGCACCGGGCAGGTCGCAGGCGACGCCGCGCGCCGCGTCCCGGGGCCGCACGCTTTCGTGCTCTTCGGCGGCGGCGGCGACCTCGCCAAGCGCAAGATCGTGCCCGCGCTCTACAACCTGGCGCGCCAGGATCTGCTGCCGAAGGAATTCGCGCTCGTCGGGGCGGGCGGCGCCCTCGGGTCCCACGAGGACTACCGCGCGGTGCTGCGCGACGCGGTGGCGGCGCACTCGCGGCACACGCCGATCGACCCCGAGCGGTGGGCCGCCTTCGAGGCGCGCATCTACGCGCTGCCCGGCGACTTCGCCGATCCCGCCCTCTACGGCGCGCTCGACGGCCTGCTGAAAACCCTCGACTCCGACTACGCCCTCGGCGGCGACCGGATCTTCTACCTCGCGACGCCTCCGAGCTTCTTCGCGACCGTCGCGACCGCGCTGTCCAAGGCGGGCGTGGCGCGTCGCGACGTCGAGCGCACCGGCCACCGGATCATCGTCGAGAAGCCGTTCGGGCGCGACGAAGCGTCCGCCGCCGCGCTCAACGCGGCGCTGCTCGCAGCGTTCCGCGAGAAGCAGGTCTATCGCATCGACCACTACCTCGGCAAAGAGTCGGTGCAGAACCTGATGATCTTCCGGTTCGCCAACGCGCTCTTCGAGCCGGTGTGGAACCGTC
>DASPNK010000267.1:0-4307 GCA_035626575.1 Planctomycetota bacterium
GCTCGCGTATTCGTGGGAGTTGACGCGGGCGGGCGAAGGGTGGATCGGCGTCAACACCGCGTTGCCGAACGCCGCCGTCGCGGAAGGGATCGCATCGGGAGCGATTCCCGAGCTTCGAGGCTACCCATCGCTCCGACGCGAAGTGAAGTTCGGCGCGTCGTCGCGCATCGACGTCCTGCTCGAGGGCCCGCAGGGCCGCGCGTGGGTCGAGGTGAAGAACGTGACGCTGCGCGACGGCCGCGTGGCGCGGTTTCCCGACGCGGTGACGGCGCGCGGCCTGAAGCACCTCGGCGAGCTGACGAAGGCGGTGAAGGACGGCGATCGCGGCGTGCTGGTGTTCTTCATGAGCCGGCCGGATTGCGACGTGGTGAGCGTGGCGCGCGACATCGACCCGGCGTACGCCGCGGGCCTCGACGCGGCGCGTCGGGCCGGGGTGGAGATCGTCGCCGCGCGGGCCCGCGCGGACTTGACCGGGTTGACGGTGACGGGCACGCTCCCGGTCGACCTCGCCCGCTGAAGGGTCCGCGACGATGTTCGAGCTCCGCCGCACGTACCGCTTCTGCGCCAGCCACCGCTTCTGGCGCGACGACTGGTCCGACGACCGCAATCTGCAGGTCTTCGGCAAGTGCGCCCTGCCGCACGGCCACGGACACAATTACCGGTTCACGCTGACGATCGCCGGCGATCCCGATCCCGAGACGGGGATGACGGCCGACCTCGCCGCGCTGGACGCCCTCGTCGCCGAACGCGTCGAAAAGGCGCTCGATCACCGCAACCTCAACGCCGAGGTGCCCGAGTTCAAGACGCTCATTCCGACGGGCGAGAACCTCGCGAAGTGGATCTTCGACCGCGTCGCGCCGCTCCTGCCGCGCGGCGAGCTGGTCGAGGTCTCGCTCCAGTCCGACGAGGCGCTGACCGCGACCTACCGCCCTCACGCGCGGCGCTGACGGCGGCGCGCGGCCGGGATCGAGACGGCGGGACGCCGGCGAAGCAGGGCCGTCCCTCCGCTTCGCTTCGGGCGCGGGCCGCTGCGGTCCAGGTCGGAGTCACGACGCGGAGCGCCGGTCGACGGACCCTTCGACAGTCGGCGCGCCGGATCGGCACGGCGCCGAGAACCGACGAATGCCGGTCCGTCCGGCTTCGCCTGCGCGGACCGGCGCTCCAATTTCCGAGAAGTCCGGTCGCGGCAGTTCGACGCTGCACCGGCCGGCGCGCTGCGGTGCGCCCGGGGCGCACGAAGTTCGGCGAAGCAGGGCCGCGCGAGAAGCGCCCGCATCGTCGGTCTGCGGCCGACACGAAAAGCGCCGGCGACAGGCCGACCCGCGTCCGCCGTCGACGCGCCCGCGGTCAGCGGTCCACGAGGCGCACGAGGGCGACGCCCGCCAGCACCAGCGTCACGCCGACGAGCTTCAGCGGCGACGCGGCGCGGACGGCCTGGCCGAACCAGCCGTAATGGTCGACCAGCAACGAGGCGACGAGCATGCCGAGGACGAGCCCGACGGTGAACGTGGCGGCGCCGATGCGCGGCATGGCGTAAGCCGCCGAGCAGATCACCAGCGCGCCGCAGAAGCCGCCGATCATGCACCACCAGGGCGCGCGGGCGGCGGGCGGCGCGTCCCGGCGCGTGAGAACGAGGCCGATCGCCGTCACCACGCAGACCACGAATCCGTTCAAGGCGACCGCGCGCCAGAAGTCCCATGCGCGCGCGAGCGCGCCGTTGGCCGGCCCCTGCACGCCCGACGCCAACCCCGCCGCGACGGCCAACGCGAGTCCGATCCACGTCGTCATGGCGGCGACCGTAGCAGGGGCGCGCGAGCGTCCGACGCGCGGCCGCCGCCGCCCCGCCGCCGGCCTCGGCTAACGTGCGACGTCCGGCGCGGCTCGGGCGCGCCGAGGGAGAAAGTCATGTCCGTCGCGTCTCCGAAGCGCGAGGCGCCGCGCGCGCTCGCCGTCGCCGTGTTGTCGTGCGCCTTCGCGGCCTCCGCCGCGGGGCAGACCAAGCTGCTCCGTTTCCCCGACGTCCACGGCGATCGCGTGGCGTTCTGCTACGCGGGAGATCTCTGGACGGCGTCGACGCAGGGCGGCGTCGCGACCCGCGTCACGGCGCATCCGGGGCTCGAGCTCTTCCCCAGGTTTTCGCCGGACGGGAGATGGCTCGCGTTCACCGGCCAGTACGACGGCGACGAGCAGGTGTACGTGGTCCCGGTCGAAGGCGGCGAGCCGCGCCGCCTCACCTGGTATCCCGCGCGCGGCCCGCTCACGCCGCGCTGGGGCTACGACAACCAGGTTTACGGGTTCACGCGCGACGGCAAGTCCGTCCTGTTCCGCTCCATGCGGGACGGCGTCGAGCTGACCGACACGCGTCTTTACGTCGTGCCGGTCGAGGGCGGCCTTCCGACGCCGTTGCCCATGCCGGTCTCGGGCGGCGGCGATCTTTCACCGGACGGGACGAAAGCCGTGTATTCGCCGCTCACCCGCGACTTCCGGACGTGGAAACGCTACGAGGGCGGCTGGGCGCAGGATCTCTACGTCTTCGATTTCGCGACCGCGACGCTGACGCCGGTGTCGCCGTCGAAGCGCACCGAGCGCGACCCGATGTGGATCGGCGACGCGATCTGGTTCGCGTCCGACCGCGACGGAGTTCTCAACCTGTTCCGCTTCGACGTCGCGACCGGCGAAACGCGGCAGGTGACCCGCGAGACGACCTGGGACGTGCGCTGGCCGAGCCGCGGCGAAGACGGCGACATCGTCTACGAGCGCGACGGCGAGCTGGTGCTCTTCGACACGAAGACCGAAACCGGTCGGAAGCTCGACATCCGGGTGCCCACGGACGCCCTCGCGGCGCGCGCGTCCCACGGTCCGGTCTCGGCGCTTCTCGAGGAGTTCGACCTGTCGCCCGCGGGGGAGCGCGCGCTGATCGTCGCTCGCGGCGACGTCTTCACCGTCCCGATCGAGAAGGGCGGTCCGCGCCATCTGACGCGCTCGTCGAACGCCCACGACCGCGTCGCCGCCTGGTCGCCCGACGGCGCGAAGATCGCGTACGTCTCCGATGCGAGCGGCGAGGAGGAGATCTGGATCGTCGCGCAGGACGGCGCCGCGCCGCCGGAGCGGCTGACGTCCGACGGGACGCGCCGCCGTCGGCGCCGCCTCGCGTGGGCGCCCGACGGCGCGCGCCTCATGGCGTCGGAGCAGAGCGGGCGGATCATGGTGTACGACGTCGCGAGCAAGGCCGGCGTCGAAGCGGCGAAGGACCGCGCGGGCCAGGCCGGCGACGCGACCTGGTCGCCAGACGGGCGGCGCCTCGCGTTCAGCCTCGGCGATCCGAACGGGCTCCGCTCGCTATGGATCTGGAGCGTCGACGACGGAGCCGCGCGGCGCGTCACGTCGGAGCAGTGGAACGAGTACGAGCCCGTCTGGAGCCCCGACGGCGACATCCTCTGGTACCTGTCAGACCGCGCGTACGCGCCGCTGGTCTCCGGGCACGAATGGACTTTTTCGCTCGACCGCAATACGGGCGTCTTCGGCCTCGCGCTGCGCCGCGACGTGAAGAACCCCTTCGCCCCGGAGAGCGACGAGGTCGGGGCGAAGGAGAAGGGGACGGACGGCGCCGACTCGCGCGGCGTCGACTCCCGGCCCGAGTCGCAGCCGGACTCCAAGCCCGCGAAGCCCGTCGTCATCGAGTGGGAGGGGCTGGCGCGCCGCGTCATCCGCGTCCCGATCGAGGCCGAGAACGTGCGCGGCCTGTCGGCGAACCGCGAGCACCTCTTCTACACGCGGAGCGGCGGCTTCTACTACGGCCGGAATTCGTATGCGCCGACGAAGCTCGAGGCGTTCTCGCTCAAGGACCGCAAGGCGACGACGCTGGCGGAGGACGTCGAGGGCTACGCGCTCTCCCACGACGGCTCGAAACTGCTGACGCGCGAGCAGGGCGCCCTGCACCGTTACGACGCGACGTCGTGCGGGAAGGACTCGAAGAAGACGGTGTCGCTCGACGCCCTCGCGGCCGACCGCGCGCCGCGCGAGGAATGGGCGACGATCTACCGCGAGGTGTGGCGGCGGTTCCGCGACCTGTTCTACGCGCCGAACATGCACGGCTACGACTGGGAGGCGCTCGGCGCGCGCTACGCCGCGTGGCTCCCGCACGTCGCGCACCGCTCCGACCTGAACTACCTGATGGGCGAGCTCATCGCCGAGTTGAACGTGGGCCACGCCTACGTCGAGGGCGGCGACCTCGGCGCGCCGCCGCGGCCGAACGTCGCGCTCCCCGGCTGTCGATTTGCGCTCGATCCGGCGAGCGGCCGCTACCG
>DASPNK010000268.1:0-2662 GCA_035626575.1 Planctomycetota bacterium
GGCGGCTCGGGCTCGAACAGGGACGAGTCACGGCGCCGGTCGTCCGCGAGCGCTCGAGCTCCAAGGTGTTCGAGCGGTTTCGTAGGATGTCGCGCGCGTTCCGGTGAGCAGGAACGCACGCGGCGACCGGTGAACGGCGCGGATCATACACGAGGATTTAAGGTTTTGAGGGTTTCGGCCGAAAGATCCTTTTTGGGGCTTCTTCGTCCGGGCTCCATCGCCCGTTTTTCTCGGGGAATCGTGCGCATTCCAGCCGCTCGGAATTTCTTTGCGGCCGGCCTTTTTTTCGCCGGGGGGGCCTTCGGGCAGGCGCCGGTCGACGATTGGGAGGCGCCCTTTGCGGCGGCGGCTCGCCCCCGGACCGGCGCGGCGGTCGACGAGGAGCTCAACACGCTGTTCCGCCTCGTCACCAAGGCCGGCGGCGTGGATCGCGTCGACGTGCGCGCGCGGATGATGCTGCTCGGGCGCGAAGGCGTCCTTCCGCTGTGCGCCGTCGTCGAGAGCGGGTCGCACCTTTACTCGCGGACCGCGTCGCTGGTCCTCGGGGAAATGCGCGACGCGCGCGCGACGCCCGCGCTCCTGCGCGCCGTCGGCGGCGCGTCGCGGGGCGACCCGGTGGCGGCGGCGCTCGCGCTCGGCCGGTTGGGTTCGCCCGCGGCGTTGTCGGCGCTCACCGTGCAGGCCGCGTCGTCGCGTTCGCGGCAGGCGCGGACCGCGGCGGCGCTGGCGCTCGGACGGCTCGGCGTCCCCGAGGCGACCGGTCGGTTGCGGGACCTCCTCGCCGACGCGCGCCTCGACTCCGACGACATCGCCTACGTCACGGCCCTCGGCTTGACCGGCGACCACGGCGCGGCGGAGATCCTTCCGCCGTTCCTCCGCTCCAAGGTCGACCGGGTGCGCCGCGCGGCGGTCGCCGCCGCCGCGGCGATCGGGGCGCCCGCCCTTGCGGAGGCCCTCGCCGACGCGGTCAAGGACGAAGACGTCGAAGTGCGGACGGCCGCGCTGGAGGGGCTCGCGCGCATCGGCGGCCCCGACCTGGTCGCGAGCCCCGCGGTCCTCGCCGCGGCGCGATCCACCGACGCGGCGGTGCGCGCCGCCGCGGTGCTGGCGACGACGGCGCGAGGGGGCGCCGGGGCCGAAGCGTTCGCGCTGCGGCATCTGGACGACCCGTCCGAAAAGGTGCGCGCCGCGGCGGCGGCGGGCCTCGCGGCGGCGGCGACGACGTCCGAGCGGGCGGAGGTCGTGCTGCAGCGGGGGCTCGCGGACCGCCACGCCGACGTGCGGCGCGCGGCCGCGGCGGCGACGGCGATTTTCGGCGGCCGCACCGGACGGAACGTGAGCGTCGCGGCGTTCGTCGGCGACCGCGACGCCGGCGTGCGGGAGACGGCGATCCTCGCGGAGGCGTGGCTGCGCGGCGACGCCGCGCGCCCGTGGCTGCAAAGCGTCGTCGACGCCCGCAAGGAGGACCGCGTGGTCGAGACCGCGCGGCTCGCGCTGCGCGCCCTCGAAGAGCCCGAAGGCCTCGCCCATCGCATCCTTCGCGCGCGGCTTCAGGTGATCCTCGACGACGCGGGCGTGGCGCCCAGCTGGAACCCGCTGGCGCGGCTGAACCGCCTGGTCATCGAGGCGCTGGGAGTCGAAGACGCGCTTCCCGAGGAGACGCCGAAGTCGGCCGGGGCGCCCGCGACCGGCGGCGCCGGCGGGGGAGGCGGCGGAGAGGACCGGCCGAAGGTGCGACGGCGGCCGCCGCCCGAGCAGGAGGACCTGCGGCGGCACCTCGAGCGGCATCCTTACGCCGATCGGCGCGACGCGGTCGAGACGCCGCTCCTCCGGTAGCCGCGTCGCGCGCGCCGCGCCGGCGAAGGGGCGCCGCGCGCGCGGCCGGCCGCGACCGACGCCGGCGTTGCACGCCGGCCGAATCCGACTATCGTGCGACGCCCTGCGGCCGGCCGAGGTCGCGACCGCGGATGGACGTCTTCACCCTCGCCTCGCGATACCTCCGGACCCGCGTCATCGCGTGGGTGTCGCTGCTCTTCATCGCGTTCGGCGTCTGGGCGAACGTCGTGGTGAACGCCGTCTTCGACGGCTTCCGCGAGCGGATCCTCAATCACATCCGCGCGGTCCAGTCGGACCTCACCATCCTCATTCCGGACTATCGCGGGTACGACCATTCCGCGGCGGTGCGGCGCCTGCTGGCGAACGAAATGACCGACCGCGGCGGGCCGATCGCCGCGCTGGCGCCGCGCCTCGCCGACCACGGACTCGTGGCGTTCGTGCATTCCGACGGGCGCTACGACTATCAGCGGAAGGCCTTCGCGAACCTGATCGGCGTCGACTGGAAGGCCGAGTCGGCGGTCGTTCCTCTGGGCGCGATGATCCGCTCGCTGAAGCCGGAGGACGAACGTCTTCGGGTGCGCGAAGAAGATCTCGACGATCCCTTCGCGAACCGCGCGGTGCCGGGCGTCCTGATCGGCACGTCGATGGCGCGGAAGCTGAAGCTCCGGCGCGGCGACGAGCTCGACCTCGTCACCGCCGAGCTCAGCCCGTCGACGGAGGAGCGCTTCGTCACCTCCAACCGGCGATTCATGCTGGTCGGCTGTTTCGACTCCGGCAACGAGGAGTACGACGTCCAGAACGTCTACGTCGCGCGCGAGGAGTTCGT
>DASPNK010000269.1:0-9297 GCA_035626575.1 Planctomycetota bacterium
GCTGCCGCCGCGGATCGCCGGCCATGCGCTGACGCTGACCGCGCGTTCGGACGGTCGCGTGTTCTTCGTCATGCCGTTCGAAGGCCGCACGCTCGTCGGCACCACGGACCGCGACTTTCACGGCGACCCCGGCGATCCGCAGGCGGAGGAGCGCGACGTGACCTGGCTGCTCGACGAAGCGAACGCCGCGCTGGACGGTCCGCCGTTCCGGCGCGAGGACGTCCTCTCCGTCACCTGCGGCGTGCGGACGCTCCTCCACGATCCCGCCGAACGCCCCTCGGCGGTGAGCCGCGAGCAACGCGTCTTCGAGGAGCCCGACGGCGTCGTGCACGTCGTCGGCGGAAAGCTCACCACGTGGCGCGCCGTCGCCCGCACGCTCGTCGAACGCGCGGCGCGCACCGTCGGAAAACCGCTCGACGACGGCCGCGCCGGCCGGACGACCCCGCTGCCGGGAGGCGGCGCGACCGCGCCCGACGCCGCCGCTGCGCTGGCCCGCGCCTCGGGCCTCGATCTCGCGACGGCCGAGCGGCTCGTCGCGCGCTACGGCTCGCGGGCGCCCGACGTCCTGGCGCCGGCCCGCGACGACCCGTCGCTCCTGGAGCCCGTCGGCCCGACGGTGCCCGAGCTTCGCGCCGAGCTCGCCTGGCTGCGCGACGCGGAGTTCGCGGAGACGGTCGACGACGCGCTGCGACGGCGCCTGCCGCGCCTGCTGATCGACCGCCCGGCTCCCGCCGACCTCGCGCGCGCCGACGCCCTGCTGCGCGGTCAGCGCGCGTCGGAGAGCGCGGGGGACGCGACGGGCGACGGCGCGTCGCGCCGCTGAGAGGCGATGTCCAGCGCCGCCGAGCGGTAGCCCTCGGCGAGCGTCGGGAAGTTGAAGACGTGATCGAAGAACACGTCCACGTCCGACCCGGCCAGCAACGCCATCTGGGCGATGTGCACCAGCTCGGTCGCCTGGTCGCCGACGGCCTGCGCTCCGAGGAGTCTCCGCCCGTCCGGAGCGGCCACGAGCTTCAGCATGCCGTGCCGCGCCCCGGCGATCAGCCCGCGCGCCGTCTCCTCGAACCGCGCGCGGCCGACGAGGCACCCGCCGTGGCGCCGCCGCGCCTCGTGTTCGTCGAGACCCACGGACGCGAGGTCCGGCACCGTGTAGGTCCCGATCGGAACCGTGTCCGCGGGCTGCCCCGGCGGCAGGCCGAGCGCGCGCCGCACCGCGCGGCGCCCCTGGTCGGCCGAGGTGGCCGCGAGGGACGGCGGGCCGATGACGTCGCCGACGGCGAGCACGCCGGGGACGGCGGTGCGGAACGCGTCGTCCACCGCGAGCAGCCCGCGCGCGTCGACCGCGAGGCCGGCGGCGGCGAGGTCGAGGCGTTCGGTGTTCGCGACGCGCCCGAGCGCGCACAGCGCTTTGTCGGAGCGCAGCACTTCCCCGCTTTCGAGGACGGTCTCCACCGCGTCGACGCCGTTCCAGGCGCACGACGTCGCCTTCGCCCCCGGGAGGAATACGCCGCCCGAGTCGGCGAAAGACCGCAGGAAGTGGGCCGTGAGCTCCGGATCGAGGAACGCCAGCGGGCGCTCGCCCTTGTCGACCATGGTCACGCGCACGCCGAGCGCGGCGAAGATCGAGGCGTACTCGCAGGCGATGACGCCGCCGCCGAGCACGACGAGCGAGCGGGGCAGCCACTCCATCGAGAGGAACGAGTCGCTGTCGAGGACGTGCTCGTGGTCGAGCGCGACGTTCGCCGGAGAGCGCGGTCGCGAACCGACCGCGAGCACGATCAGCGGCGCCTGCACGCGACGCGTCCCGCCGTCGACCGCCAGCACCTTCAGGCGGTCCGCCGCTTCGAACGAAGCGCGGCCGTGGGCCAGCTCGACGCGGGCGCGGCGAAGCCGGCGCTCCTGCACCTCGACGTGGCCGCGGACGACTTCTCCGACGCGGCTCATCAGCGCCGAGACGCGGACGGTTTCGGGGGCGGGCACGTCGGCGAGACGTTCGGCGGCGGCGCGCAGCTTGAGGAAGAGGCCCGCCGTTTCGCGGAGCGTCTTGCTGGGGATGGTGCCCTGGTGGACGCACGATCCGCCGACGCCGCGCTCGCGTTCCACCAGCAGCGTGCGACGGCCCGCTTCGGCGGCCTGCAGCGCGGCCTCCTGGCCCGCCGGCCCGCTGCCGACGACGGCGACGTCGAAGCGCTCCGGCGTCACGACGACGCCTCGGCGGCCGCGGCGATCTGCGCGCGGCGGTCCCAGAGCGCGGCGACGTCGTCGGGATAGAGGTTGAGCGCGGTCGCCGCCGGGTCGCCGACGAACGACGTCGCGTCCTGGTCCGCGCCTTTGCGCCACGCTTCGGCGAAGCGGCGCGCCAGCGCGACGGTCGCCGCGATGTCGGACTCCGCGGGCGCCGCGGCGAGGTCGCGGTGGAAAGCGACCGCCTCGCCGATCTGCGGCGGGAGGTTCCACGCCGCCACGAGTGCGAGGCCGAGCTCGGTCTGCACGGCGTCGCAGACCGCGTCGACGTCGGCGGCCGGGACGTCCGCGTCCCCCGAGGCCGCGAGCGCGCGGAGCGCGAGGACGCGCCCGACGTCGTGGAGCAGGCCGCTCAGGAACGCGCTTTCGACGTTGCGCCGGCGGCTCCGCGCGATCTCCCGCGCGAACTGCGCCGTGAGCACCGCGCGGCGCCAGTCCTGTTCGACGCGCTCGCGGAACCCCGCGGGCGCCGCGAACGCCGACGACTTGACGGCCACGGCGGAGGCGATGTCGCGCACCGTCTCGAAACCGAGCCGGCTGACCGCCTGCGGCAGCGACGCGATGGGCTCGCGCGGCGCGTAGAGCGACGAGTTGGCGACCTTGAGGACGTTGCCCGCGAGGGCCGGGTCGCGGTGCAGCAGCGCGACCAATCGGCGCAGGTCGGCGTCCGCGCCCGCGGTCGTCGACAACACTTCGAGCGCGACGGCGGGCAGCGCCGGCACTTCGAACGCGCCGCGCGCCGCCCGTTCGCGGAGCGACGCCGTGAGCACCGCGGTCCGCGCCCCGTGGACGGTCGTCGATCTGTCGAGGTTCGCCATCTCGTCCCCGGGTCGCTTTTTCGACCGTCCGCCGCCCCGGCGTGAAGCGGCCGGGCCGAAGACCGGGCGCGGACCGCGGAAGCCGCGCGACGGCTACTATCCGGCGCATGTCGCCGTCTTTGATCCGCGCGTTCCTTGCGGTCGGCGCCCTCCTCTCGTGCGGCGTCGCGGCGTCGGCTCAGGAATCGCGCCCCGCGCCCGCGAGCCGCCCGGCGCCCGAGTCGTTCCAGCCTCCCGGGCGCACCTATCGCATGCCCGGCGCGGGGATGCCCGAGACGCCTCGCGACGCCTGGGCGTCCCGCGGCGCCTTGCTCGACTTCGCGAAGGACGTCGTCAAGCGGTCCCTTCCCGACGACGGCGGCGCCCTCTGGATCGGCGCCGTCGTGCTGCTCGTCGTCGCGGGACGCTTCGCGCCGTTCCGACCGCTGCGCAACGTCGACCTGCTGATGCTGCTCGGCGCCGCGGCGTTCATGACGGACCTCCAGATCCGGCATCAGGCGTTGGACGACCCCGCGGCGCGGCCCGCGTTCGTCGCCGCCTACACCGGGCTCTACGCGGTCACCGCGTGGTGGTGGGTGCGCGGCCTGATCGGCGCCCTCGCCGCGCGGGGCGAAGACCGGCGCCCGAACGTGCGGCCACGGGCGCTCGCCGCGCTGGCGCTGTTCCTCTTCGTCTTCGACGTCGGCCTCGCCGCCGTGCGCACTCCGGACGACTGCGGGCACTACACCAACCTCGGCGCGCAGCGGATGCTCGAGACCGGCGGCTGGCCGTACGGCGACAAAGGGCTCGTCGGCGGCGCGGGCGCGACCTACGGCCCGGTGCTGTACCTCGCCCACGCGGGCTTCCTCGCCCTGCAGCACGACCCGACGCCCAATCCGCCCGACGCGCTGCCCGATCCGAACTTCGGCTACCACCTGCCGCCGAGGTGGGCGACGCGCGCGTCCGCGGTCCTGTTCCATGCACTGACGCTTCTCGCGCTTTTCCTCGTCGGGCGACGCGCGCGCGACGCTGCGACCGGCTGGGCGCTGGTCGCGCTCTACGCCGGCAGCCCGTACGTGATCGGCCTCGGCGGCGAAGGCCTCTGGCTCTCGGGGATGACTTACGTCTCCCACCTCGCCCCCGCGGCCATGGTCGCGCTCGCCTTCGCCGCCCTCCCCCGCCCCTTCCTCTGCGGCGCCCTGCTCAACCTCGCCGTCGGGACGGGCTACTTCCCGGCGTTCTTCTTTCCGGCCTGGACGGCGTACTTCGCCACGCGCGCGCGGCCCGCATGGAAACCGTTCCTCGCAGGCTTCTTCCTGGTCGGGCTCGTCACGATCGCCGCCGTCTGGTTCGGGACGCGCGCCGATCCGGAGAAGAACCCGGCGCAGCTCTTCCTCGAGGGGACCATCGCCCATCAGGAGGCGCCCGATCAGTACGGGTCGAGCACGCTCAGCTTCTGGCACGCGCAGCCGTCGCTCCGCGCGCTGCTCAGGCGCCCGCTCTTCGGCGGCGAAGGCGCGATGTGGACGCCGATGTTCTTCGTCGTCGCGGGCTACTCGCTGCTCGGTTTCCTGCTCGGCCGCCGCCGCACGCCCGCGCAGCTCGCGTGGCTCACCGCGTCGACGATCGCCTGCGTTCAGCTCTGGAAGCACCACGCCTCGGGCACCTACGTCGAGTGGTATTACCCGCTGCTGCTGATCGCGCTGCACGCCGACGCGCCGGAGGCGCGCGACGACGCGGCCGACGCGGCGCCCGGTCCGTCGCCGCCGTCTTCGACCGACGCCGCCCACGCGCGCCCGATCCCCCTCGCGGAGCCGTCGGCGCCGTGAGCGACGGGCGGCGGCGGGCGCTGCTCCTCCTGTGGCCGGCCTGCCAGGCGGGCGCCGCCGCCTTCGCCGCGCATCCGCCCGCCGTCTTCGACGACGTCGGATACGTCGTCCTGCCGGTCCTCTGCCTCGCGTGGCTCGCGCCCGGCGTCCTCGCCGCGGCGCGCTTCCGCCCGGCGGGGACGCTGCCCGAAACGGCGTTGCTCGGCGCGGGGCTCGCGGCGGCGTTTCACATGGCCGCGGGCGTCTTCGCCAAGGCGCTCGTGCCCGGACCCGTGCCCGCGTGGTTCCATCATGCGCTTCTCGCAGCGGTCGGGATCGCCTTCTACGCCGCGCTCTGGAAGCGCCCGGCGTCCGCCCGCGCGCCCGACCGTCACGACCGCGCCGACGTCTTCGGGGCGGCGATGGTGTTTCTGCTCGCGCTCGGTCTTTCCGCCGACGCGCTGCACGGCGACCTCTCCAGCGACGGCGTCGAAGCGTTCGAGATGGGGCGCTCGCTCGAGGAGCACCCGTTCCCGCGGAAGCCCGGCGGCGGCGGCACGGTGGCGGCCGACGCGGGGATGATCGTGCAGGCGTACGTCACGTACTGGTTCCACCTCGCCTTCCCGCACCTCGACCAGGCGCCGCGGCTGCCTTTCGTGCTCTTCCTCCCGATCGTGCTGCTCGGAGTCGTCGCGGCGGCGGAGGTCGGCGGAACGCGGCGCGTCACGGCGAGCGGCGCGCGGGCGGCGGGCGTCGCCGTCGTGGCGTACGGCCTCGCGGTCGGCTTCAACGTCACGAACGACCCTTACTTCGCCGACCTCGCGTCGCCCGGCGGCGCGCTCTCGGTGCAGACGGCGACGTTCCAGCTCGGGATCGTCTACGCGGCGCTTCGACGTTCGTTGCCGGAGCTGCTTCTCTTCGCCGTCCTCGGGCGCTTCGCCGCGCCCTCGAGCCTGCCGCTGCTCGCCGCGCTCGCCGTTTTCGGCGCGCTGCTCTTCGAGCGCGGGACGAGGCTTCGGCACCTCGGCCGTTGCGCCGTCGCCCTCGGCGCGGCCTTCCTCGCGGGCAAGATCTACGAGCAGGCCGCCGCGGCGACCTTCGACGCGCCGGCGGAGGCCGATTCCCTCGCGTCGCGCCTCCGGTATCTCGAGTTCGGCGACGTCGGCCGCCTCGTGTGGCTGATCGTGCCGAGCGGGTTCGTGCCGTTCGGAGCGCTCTTCGCGTTCCGGACGCAGGACCGCGAGGCGCGCGTCGTGACGGCGGCGACGCTCGCGACGTTCGGCGTCCTCTACGTGCAGGCCGCCTACAACCCGCACCACTTCACGCCGGCGATGACGTTGCCCGCCGTCGTGCTGCACCGCGTCCTCGCCCGCATCGACGAGACCGCCGCGCGGCGGTGGCGCACCGCGGCGCTCGCCGGAGGCCTCCTCGCCGCGGGCCTCGCGGTGCCGCGCGCCGTCGCGCAACGCCGGCCGTACTCCGAGCTGGGCCGCACGGTGCTGTTCGAAGGGCCCGACGTGCGGCGCGACCTCGACGGCGCGCTGGCGGCGGCGGACATGCTCGGGGTCCTCATGGCGCCCTGCGACGCCGACGTCGATCCGTCCCGGCGGTTCACCGGGTCGACGCTGTCGGTGGCCCGTTACGCCCGCCGCGTCGGCCCCGTCGGCGCCGACGTCGACTTCGTGGTGCGGCCGTTCGAAGCGCCCGTCCCTCCGGGCTTCCTGCGCGTGGACGCGGCGAACGGCTTCGCGTTCTACGCGCGCTCGCTCGACGCGGTGGACGCCGTGCGGCGGCTCGATCGCGACGACTCCCGCCTCGGCGCGTTGCGCACGGACTGGCCGGCGCCGCTCTTCCGCGTCGATCGCGACCGCTTGTTTCGGCGCCGGGCGATCGCCGAAGGGAAGTACGACGTCGACCTGAAGGCGTTTCTCTCCCGGTGACCTCCGACCTCCCCGTCTTCCGCCGGCCCCTGCGGCCGCTCGCCGTCGCGGTGCCCGCCGGGCTCGCCGTCGCCGCGCTGGGCGGCGCCTGGATCCTCGCCGAGTTCACGCGGCGCCCGTGGTTCGACCTCGCCTATCACGCGCCGCTGGCGTTCGTCGCGACCGGCGCGGCGGTCGACGCGTGGATGCGCCGCACGACGCGCCCCGTGCGCGGGTCGGCGTGGGCGGCGGCCGTCGCGGCGGCCATCACGGTCGGCCGCGTGCTCGAGGACTGGCCGTTCTCCGGGCATGCGCTCCTCGGCGTCCTCGTCGCCCTGAGAGGCGCGCACGGGTTCTGGCGCGCGGCGGGACTCGCGGTCGCCGTCCAGGCCTGGGTCACCAAGGCGGCCGTCGGCGAAGAGCCCGCTACCGCGCTTTACGGCGCGGCGCTCGGCGGCGTCATGGCCGCGCTCGCCGCCGGAATCGACCGCGCACGCCGACGGCCCACAGCGCCTTCGTGACGGCGAACGCCGCCGAAGCGTAGGCGTAGTAAAGCCAGTGCGCGGGCACGGAGCGCGCGGCGAACAGCGCCCCGCGCTTGCGGAAGAGGAAGCCGTAGAGGTCCCGGTTGAGGACGAGCAGCGCGACCGCGACGGCGAGCGCGGCGGCGCCGACGGCGACGCGCGCCCGCCCCGACGTCGCCCAGGCGGCGATCGGCGCGGCGAGCAGAAGCAGGACCAGAACCCCCGACGCGCGGTGGTGCGGTTTCAGGTTCAGATCGGGAGGCGTGGAGCCGCGGAGCAACATGAGCCGCGTCCACGGCACGGCGCGCTTCAACACGTCGACGCGGAGCAGGTCGAAGAACCGCCAGTCCTTGAGATGGCACACCTGAAGCTCGGGGTCGAGCTCGATGCGCAGGCCGCGATCGGTGAGCCGATAGCCGAGGTCGATGTCCTCCACCGACGGCACGTCGAACAGCTCGACGTCGAAGCCGCCCGCCGCCTCGAAGGCGTCCCTGCGGATCGCGCCGCAGCCGCCCCAGAAGGTGTGCGCCGCGCGGCGCGCTCCCTGGTGGATGAAGTGATGGACGAGGTTCTTGTACTGCGCGAGGAAACGCGGCGAGCCGGGCGCGTCGTCGTAGGAGCCGAAGAGCGCGGCGGGCGCGTCCGGCGCGGCGAATCGCGCGGCGACGCGGCCGACCGTGTCGGGGTGCACCAGGACGTCGCTGTCGACGAAGAGCACCGTCGGTTCCGCCGCCGCGCGGACGCCGTCGTTCCGCGCCGCGCCGGGACCGCCGCGGACCTCCCGTCGGACGTAGCGGCACCCGAACTCCGCGGCGACGGGAGCGAGGGGCGTCGGCGACGCGTCGTCGACGAGGATCGTCTCGGCGGGCCGCGGATCCGACGCCGCCAGCGCCGTCAACGCGCGCCGGAGATCGCGCTCCGCGCCGCGCGCGGGCATCACCACCGAGACGGGGACCGCGGAGACCATCCTGCGATCCATCGTCACGCCGGGCCGCCGCGCACGAGCGACCGGACGCGCCGACCGAGCCGGCGCAGGGCGATCCACGCCGCCGAGCCGGCCGACGCGGGGCCGCCCCGGCGCGCCCAGCCCTTGAGGTACCAGCCGTCGAGGCGCGGCAACGCGTACCGATCGTCGCCCGGCCGGACCCAGTCGAGGCGCACGCCGAAGGCGGCGTCGTAAACCTGCGCCGCCGCCCGCCGGACGCGCGCGTCGTGCAGCCCGAAGGGGTAGGCGAGCGTCGGGCAGGGCGCGCCGAGCCGCGATTCGAGCTCGCCCCGCGAGCGGCGGAGCGCGTCGTCGAGCGCCGCGTCCGGCAACGTGCGGAGGTCGACGTGCTCGAAGGCGTGGGAGCCGATACGGCAGCCCTTCGCCGCAAGCTCCCGCGCTTCGTTCCAGGAGAGCGCCGGCTGCGGCGGGCACAGGGGATCGCCCGGGAACAGCGTCGGCCGGCCCATGAGCGTCGGCGCGAGGAAGAGCAACGGCCGGAAACCCAGCGGCAGCAGCGCGGCCGCGGCGTCGACCACGCTGCGGTAGCCGTCGTCGAACGTGACGAGCGTGCGCAGCGGGGACGGCGCCGCCCGGCCATCGGCGCAGGCGACGGCGTCTTCGGGCCCCGCGTCCGAGGCCCCCGCGGCGGCGAGCCGCGCGGCCGTCGCGCAGAAGACCGCGGGCGATACGGCGGTCGGCAGGAGGCGCTCGTCCAGCGCGTGATAGGTCAGCACCGTCAGCCGCGGCATGCCGGAACGGTCATAGCAGCGCGCGGCGGGGCGCGGGATTGACGTTCGACGCGGCCGTCCGTAGATCAACGACGTGAAGTCGACCGCCGCCGTCGTCGCGCGCGCCCGCGCGCTCGTCGTCCTCCTTCTGACGCTCGCGCCCTGCGTCGCGCAGGAGTTCTCATGGGTCGATCCCGACGGGCGCGAGCGCACGTCGCGCGACCGGCGCGCCGTCCCTCCGTCCGCCTGGCGCGGCGTGACCGCGAAGACGACGGGGCGTCGCGCGCTC
>DASPNK010000270.1:0-5301 GCA_035626575.1 Planctomycetota bacterium
CCGTGTGCGCGGTCGGCGGCGATCGCGTCGCGCTGGTCGCGCGCGGCGACACCTTCTCCTTCGCCGGGGGGTGCTCCGCTGTGCAGTCGATCGCGGTGTCGTTCGCCCCGACATCGGCGGGCTCCTACCTCAGCCTCGTGAGCTACAACGAAGGCGACACGGTGGCGGATAGCCAGCTGCGCGTCGACAACATCCGTCTCACGCGGTCGACGGTGGATTTCGAATGCCAGGCGCCCGGCGCCTTCCCGACGGCGGGCGGCGACTGCGGGTTCGTAACGGGCACGACGGGTAGCGGCGGCTCCGTGACCGCGTCGGCCGCGCCGAGCTGCGGCATGCCCACGAGCGGGACCCAGTACGCGAGGCTCCTTGCCGGCGCGAACATCGACATCCCCGGCGGCGGCACGATCGCGCGTCCGCTCGCGGCGAACGTCAGCGAAGTGCGCGTCGCGATCCCGACCGGCGCCTCGCACGTCTCGTTCGACTACTCGTTCAACAACGCCGAAGGCACCCAAGGCACCTACATCGACGGGTACGACGTCGCCGTGGTCGATTCCACGGGCGCGTTGCTCTTCCAGTGCGTGAAGGGCGACGCCTCGACGGCCCCCGTCGGCTGCAGCGGCCCGGCGCACTTCAATTCGGGGATGCCGGCCGCGCCGGCGGGCGCGTACCTGAGCCTGGTCTGCTTCAACAGCCTGGACACGTCGGTCGACAGCATCCTGCTCGTCGACTCGATCTGCTTCGTCGGTCGCCCGCGGCTCACGTTCTCGGCGCCTCTCGGCGCGGGCTCTCTCGCCTCGCGGATCGACTGCGCGAACCCGTTCGACTTCGTGCTGATGCCGGTGACGCTCGCCCCGGGCGCCTTCCCGTTCGGCGCGTTCTACGGCGTGGACATCTCGCTGCTCGACCTCTTCGCGCAGGTCGGCGGCGGGGCGCCGTTCTTCACGACGACCGACGCGAAGGGCGTCTACGAGTTCGGGCCGATCCCCGGCCTGCCCTCGGGCCTCACGATCTACGCGACGGTGCTCGACGGCCTGACGTCGCCGAACCCGCGCGTCGGCCTGCCGGCCGCCTTCACGATCCCGTGATCCGACGACGACGCGCCGCTTCGCCGCGGCGCGTCGCTTCCGGGCCGCCGCGTTCTTCGGAGCGCGGCGGCCCGCGTCGTTTCAGGGGAGTCCGGCGCGCGCCGCTTCCAGCCGATCGAGGAACGGAACCTGTCCGGCGTTCAACTTCGTCCGCGCCGTCGCGAGGTCGAACCACGCGACGCGGTCCAGCTCGGGGAACGTGGCGCGGCGTCCGGAGCGGGGCGGCCATTCCATTTCGAACGTCCCGCTGCGCAACGCGGACGGGTCGGCGTCGCCGCGCACGGCGAACGCGACGATGCGCTTGCCCGACTTGAGGCGCGCTTCGCCGAGGGGAAGCGGGTCGCCCGTCGCTTCGAACCCGGTCTCTTCGCGGAACTCGCGTCGCGCGGCGTCGATCTCCGCTTCGTCGCCCTCGACTTCGCCCTTGGGGATCGACCAGGCGCCGTCGTCCTTGCGCGCCCAGAGCGGCCCGCCCGGATGACCGAGAAGAACTTCGAAGCGTCCGTCGCGTTCGCGAAAGAGGAGCAGGCCCGCGCTGCGTGCGGCCACGGCGTCAGCTCGGGTCGTCGCCCGCGCCGCGGGCGGGGAGGAGAAAGACCGCGAGGCCGCCGAGCGCGGCGAAGACGGCGGCGACGAGGAAAAGACCGGGGTAGCCGCGCGACGCGCGCACCGCGTCGCCCCAAGGCAGCAGCAGCCCCTGCGCGGCGCGCGCGAGCTGGTACGACGTCGCGGCGGTCGAAGCGCGCACGCTGCGCGGAACATGGAGCGCATAGAGGGGGCCGAACGCCGACCACAAACCCGCGCCGAAGCCCGTCGCGGCGAGCAGGGCCGCCGCGGCGACGGGGCGGCCGTGCAACGACGGCAACCAGACCGCGATCGCCGCGAGCCCCGCGGCGAACAACGCCGACCCGCACACGTACGCGCGGCGCGGCCCGAGGCGCGCGATCCACGCGCCGAACGCGAGGTCGCCCGCGACGAACCCGGCGCCGATCGCGACCTGGGTCTTCAGTACGAACTCCGGGGAGAGCCCGAGGTCGCCGCGCAGCCATCCGGGGAACTTGGCGTAGGTGAACCAGAAGGCGCCGAGCTGCGCCGCAAGCATGACGAGCAAAACGGAGGCGGCCCGCAGCACCCCGGGCGACCGAAAGGCGGCCTTCGCGGCGTCGCCCCCTGAACCGCCCGCCCGGTCGGGCAGCGCGGCGAGCGCCGCCGGAAGCAGCGGCGCGAGGAGCCCCGGCGCCGCGCAGGCGCGCAGCGTTCCGCGCCAGCCGAAACGCGTCGCCGCGAGGTAGGCGGCCAGCGCGGCGGCGACGACGGCGAGCGGGACGGCCGCCTGCACCACGCCGGAGGCGAAGCCGCGCCGTCCGCGCGGCAGAAGCTCGGCGAGCGCCGCGTGGGCGACGCCCCACGCGCCGCCGATGCCGAAGCCGGAAATCCAGCGCGCGACGGCGAGGACGTCGCCGTCGGGAGCCCATGCGGCGAGCGCGAGGCCCGCCGCCGGCACGAGCACCGACGCCGCGAGGACGGCGCGCCGCCGCCCGAAGTCGGCGATCCGGCCGAGGACCAGGCCGCCGAGGGCCGCGGCGACGAAGACTCCCGCCAGTGCGCGCGCTTCGTCGGCGGGACCGAGCCCGAGGTCCCGCCCGACGTCGACCTGCATCGACGGCACGACGTTGAGCGCGAAGGTGGCGTACCCGACGCAGAACGCCGCCGCGGCGACGGCGAG
This sequence comes from Planctomycetota bacterium, assembly GCA_035626575.1. GTDB lineage: Bacteria > Planctomycetota > CAIWVZ01 > DASPNK01. Next base: position 2,812 of record DASPNK010000270.1, read on the forward strand.
CGCCGCGCGCGCGGGCGAGGAGGCGGCCTCCGCCGGAGTCATGGGCGTCTCTTAACGAGATTCGGCGGCGGCCCGACGCGCGGGCCGCGCACGGGCGCGGACGCGCTATCGTCCGCGGCCCATGAGGATCGCGACCTGGAACGTCAACTCGCTGCGGCGGCGCCTCGAGCGCGTGGTCGCCTGGCTCGGGCGCAGGAAGCCCGACGTCGTCTGCCTCCAGGAGACCAAGTGCGAAGACCTGGTCTTCCCGCGCCGCGAGCTGGAGGACCTCGGGTACCGCTGCGAGATCCACGGCCAGAAGACCTACAACGGCGTCGCCGTCCTCTCGAAGGCGGGCTGCGCCGACGTGGTCCGCGGCCTGCCCGACGATCCTCCCGACGCGCAGTGCCGCGCGCTCGCCGCGACCACGGGCGGCGTGCGCGTGCTCGACCTCTACGTCCCCAACGGCGGAGACGTGGGGACCGACAAGTACGCCTTCAAGCTCGAGTGGATGGCGCGGCTCCGCGCCTATCTCGACGCGCGCTTCGATCCGAACGCGCCGCTCGTGGTCTGCGGCGACTTCAACGTCGCGCCGGAAGACCGCGACGTCTACGACCCGGAGAAGCTCCGCGGAACGATCCTCTGCTCGGAGCCGGAGCGCGAGGCGCTGCGTCGCGTCGCCGCGTTCGGCCTCGTCGACGCCTTCCGCCTGTTTCATCAGCAGGCCGGGGCCTACACCTGGTGGGATTACCGCGCGGCGATGTTCCGCCGCGGGCTCGGGCTGCGGATCGACCATCTCCTCCTCAGCGCGCCGATGGCGAAGCGCTGCGTGGGCGTCGAAATCGACGTGGAGGAACGGCGCGGCGAAGGTCCCAGCGACCACGCGCCGGTGATCGCGGAGTTCGCCGAGGCGTGAGCCGCGAGACGGGCCCGTGGGGCCGGCTGGCGCCGAACCTGCGGGCCGACCGGCGCCGCCCGCCGCTCGCCGCCCTCGCCGCGGAGACCGACCCGGAGCGGTTCGTTTGGCGCGTGCTTCCGCACGCGGCGCGGACGTTCGGACTCGCGATCTCGCTGCTTCCCGCGCGGCTCGCGCGGCCGACGGCGGCCGCGTACCTCTGGTGCCGCGCCCTCGACACGGTCGAGGACCTCGCGCCGGACGCCGCGGCGCGGGTGGCGGGCTTCGCCGCGGTGCGCGCCGCCGCGGCCGGCGAAGGCCCGCCACTGTCGGCGCCCGCCGGCGCCGTCGTGCAGGACGCGCGCGACCGCGTGCATCTCCTGCTGCTGGAGCGCTGCGGCCTGCTGCGTCGCTTCACCGAGACCCTCTCGTCCGGCTCGAGGGCGCGGCTCGTCGCGCTCGTCGAGAGCATGTCGGCGGGCATGGAGGCCGCCGCGCGCACGCGGGCGGAGACCGGCGGCGTGCTGCCCGAAGGGGAGGACCGATCGGCCTACTGCCGCGCGGTGCTCGCGGAGCCGCTCGCGTTCGCCGAGGCGGAGCTGCGCGCCGCGGCGGGCGCGCCGCCGATGGACGCCGCGCGCCGCGCCCTGGTCGACCGCGCGGGCGAGCTGACGCAGCTGGCGAACGTCTGCCGCGACGTGGAGAAGGACCTGCGCCGGGGCGCCGCGTACGACCGCGCGCTCGCGCCCTGGCTGGCGGCGGGCGCGGCGCCCGCCGAGACGGTCGACGAGGTCCGCACGCGGCTCATGCGGCGCGTCGCCGAGCTGGGGCCGGCCGTCGAGCCTTACTTCGGCGGGTTGCCGCTGGAAGGACGCCCGGGCGCCCGCGCCGCGGCCGCCGTGATGTGCGCGGCGACGGCCGACTTCTTCCGCCGCGCGAACGCGGCGCTGACGCGGCCGGTCCTCCGGACGGCGGCGCTCCCGTCGACGGGCGCCGCCCGCGCCGCCGTCGTCGCGACGCTATCGGCCGCGGCCGCGCGACGCCTCTTCGGCCGCCTCGCGACGGTCTTCGAGCCCGCCGACGGCGCGGCGCGGACGCCCGCGTTGGCCGCCGGCCGCCGCGACCTACCATGACCGCCATGCTCCGCTCCTCCGCGGTCGGCGAAGCGCGCTCCCCCGCGGAGTCGTTCCGCGGCCGCACCGCGATCCTCTTCGACCTCGACGGCACGCTCTACGGCGGCCCCGCGCTCGCGCCGTTCTTCGCGCACGTCGACGCCGTCACCGGCCTCCGCGTCCGCGCGCTGGTCGGGGAGAGCGACCCCGCGCGGGCCTTCGACGCGATCGAGCGGCTGCGCGCGGGCGACCCGGCGTTGCGCTCCAAGTCGGACGTGCTCGAACGCCGGTTCGGAATCGGCCTCGCGGAGATGAACCGCTTCCGCGAGCGCTTCACCGACGTGGAGGCGTACGTGACGCCCGATCCGCGGGCGGCGCGGCTCCTGCGCGGCCTCGCGAAAGAGCGCGCCCTCGCGCTCGGCACGAACAATGCGCCGCGTCTCGCGCGGCGCCTGCTGGCGCGGCTCGGCGTGGATCCGTCGACGTTCGCGGCGATCCTGACCT
>DASPNK010000271.1:0-2287 GCA_035626575.1 Planctomycetota bacterium
CGGATCTACTGGGACATCCGCCCGCACCCCTTCTATCCGACGATCGAGTTCCGGGCGTGCGACCTGCCGACGCGCGTACGCGAGACCGCGGGCATCGTCGCCTTCGTCCACTGCCTCGGCACGCGGCTCCTCAACCTCTACCGCCGCGACATGGGATACCGGCTCTACCGCCGCGCGCTCATCAACGAGAACTGCTACCGCGCCTATCGCTACGGCGTGCAGGCGGAGTTCATCGACTTCCTCACGAAGAAGACCGTCCCCGCCAAAGACGCCATCCGCGTCCTCGTCGACTCGCTCACCCCCGAAATCAAGCTGCTCGGCGTCGAGAACGAGATCGGCGAGGTCATCCGCATCATCGAGCACGGCAACTCCGCCGACCGCCAGCGCCGCGTCTTCGCCGAGACGGGATCCCTGCACGCCGTGGTCGACTACCTCATCGCGGAGACGGCGGAGGGCGTGGTGTAGAGGGACCGCGACCTCGGTCGGCGGTCAAGTCCGGCGCGAAGTCGCAGGACGCTCGCTGATCCGCGACGGCGCCGGCTTGATCAATCCGGGAGAGAAGAGCCGCAGTTTCCGTGCGGCCGCATCCGGCTCCGGCCATGCGTGCAGCCCCTCCGCGATCGCGGATGCGGTCGGCTCTCGGCGCTCGGTCGTCATGAGCCGATCGACGGCCGCGAGGAATTCCAGGCCGAGCGACGCGGAAGACGCGTCCGTGAGCCGACGTCGACTCGGACGGATTCACGCCGACGGATCTCGCGCGGCGTCCCGACGACGGCAAGCGCCGCCGACGGCGCGTCTCAGATGTCCACCTCCGCCAGGTCGGCGTCGTAGCGCGGCTGCTTGGGTATGACGACGATGCCGCCGGAGGAGACGTAGAAGGACGCGGCGTCGGCGGCGGCGTCGAAACCGATCTTGGAGTGGTCGGGGATCTTGACGTTCTTGTCGATGATCGTGCGGTGCACCTTGGCGTTCCGGCCGATCTCGACGTTGTCGAAGACGATCGAGTCGGTGACCTCGGCGAACGAGTGGATCTTGACGTTCCGTCCGATGATCGAGTTGCGCACGGTGCTGCCGGAGAGGATCGAGCCTTCGCACACCAGCGAGTTGACGGCGCGGCCGGTGCGGTTCTCGGCGTCGTGCACGAACTTCGCCGGCGGGTCGTCGTAGCGGGCGGTGCGGATCGGCCAGAGGCGGTTGTAGAGGTTGAACGCCGGCACGATCTCGCGCAGGTCCATGTTCGCTTCGTAGTAGGACTCGATCGTCCCCACGTCGCGCCAGTAGAGGTTCGGGCCGACGACGCCCGGCACGCGGTTGGTCGCGAAGTCGTAGCAGTACACGCGGCGATCTTTGATCATCGCCGGGATCACGTCCTTGCCGAAATCGTGCGAGCTGCGCTCGTTCGCGGCGTCCGCCTCCAGCTCCGCGATCAGCGAGCGGCAGGAGAAGACGTAGTTGCCCATCGACGCGAGCACGCGCGTCGGGTCGCCGGGGATCGTCTTCGGATCGACCTTCGGCTTCTCCTGGAAGCCGACGATGCGGCGGTCCTCGTCGATTTCGATGACGCCGAACGACGACGCCTGCTCGACCGGAACCGGGATCGCGGCGACGGTGCAGTCGGCCTCGTTGTGCTCGTGGAAGTGCAGCATTTGCGACACGTCCATCCGGTAGACGTGGTCGCCGCCGAAGATGCACACGAGGTGCGGGCGCGATTCGCGGATCAGGTTGAGGTTCTGGTGGATGGCGTCGGCCGTGCCGCGGTACCAGGTCTCGCCCGTCCGCATCTGCGCGGGCACCGCGGTGATGAAGTGTTCGTCGAGCAGCGACGAGAAGTTCCACGCCTTCTGCAGATGCTCGGTCAGGCTCTGCGACATGAACTGGGTGAGCACGTACACCGAGTAGATGCCGGAGTTGAGGAAGTTCGACAGCGCGAAGTCGACGATGCGGAACTTGCCTCCGAACGGAACCGCGGGCTTCGCGCGGTCGCGGGTGAGGGGATGAAGGCGCGTGCCTTTGCCGCCGGCCATGATCATGGCGAGGACGCGGAGCTGCATGGGGCGGGATCTTAGCCTCGACGCCGACCGTCGCGCCGCCGGTACACGCCGACCGCGAAGTCGGAGGGGATCGCCTCCGCGTCGAGCAGCGCGCGCTCGGCCGCGGCGAGGCGGTCGAAGCGCGCGACCGCGTCGGGGTCGTCTTCGCGGAAGTTCCCGACGATGCGGTCGAGCACGAGGTGCAACAGCGTGCCGCCGTAGGGGCGGAGCGCGACGCGGTCGAAGCGCGCCTCCAC
>DASPNK010000272.1:0-2333 GCA_035626575.1 Planctomycetota bacterium
GCGATCCCGTCGCGGTCGCCGTCGACGATCTGATCGCCGCCGGGCCGCGCTTCGTGCGCGCCGGCCCGTTCACGCTCGCCGTCGCCGGGCTCGTCACCGAGGAGACGCCGCGCCTGGTCGGCCGGAACGCGCTGAAGGGGCTCCACGTCGGCGGCGAGCTCGCCGCCGCGAGGGCGGTGCGCTCCGTGCTCCGGTTGCCTGCGGACCGCGAGCGCGCCGCCGACGCATCGCGGCCGGCGTCGGCCGGGCGCCTCGACGCCGACGGGCTGCTCTTCGTCAATCACGTCGCCCGCGACCGCAACCTGCTCCTCGCGCGGGAAATCCCCGACGCCGACGTGATCATCGGCGGGCACAACCACGCCGATCCGCTCGCGACGGGCGTCACGGCGCCGTCGGGCGCGCTCCTCGCGCAGGCGGCGGCGACGACCCGCGCGTTCGGCGCCGTGCGGCTGGAGATCGATCCGGAGACGCGGCGCATCCGGTCGAAGACGGCGCGTCTCCGGTGGATCGACGGTCGCCCCGACGCCGCGGTCTCGCGCCTCGCGCCGATCGTCAAGCGCTACGAAGACGAGACCGCGGCGCGCATGAACGTGCCGGTCTGCGTCGTGCCGACGGCGCTCGGGAGGGACCCCGACCCCGAGAACCCCGGACCCCTCGGCGCCTGGCTCGGCGCGGCGATGCGCGCCGCGTCGGGCGCCGAAGTCGCGGTGCACAACCAGGGCGGCATCCGGGCCGACCTGCCCGCGGGCGTCGCCCGGGTCCGCGAGTTCTTCCAGGTGTCTCCGTTCGGCAACCGCCTCGTCTCGGCGACGCTGAAAGCCCGCGACCTGCGCGCCCTCGCCGAGCGCACCGCGCGGGCGCCGGGCCGCGGGTTCGTCGTCGTCGGCCTGGAAGTCGCCGCGCGGAAGACGGCCGACGGTCTGCAGGTCGTCGCGCTGCGCCGGAACGGCGAGCCGCTCGACGACGACGCGGCGGTGCGCGTCGTGACCACCGACTTTCTCGCGTTCGGCGGCGACGCCGCGTCGCCGTTCGGGCGCGCGACGGATCTCGTCGACCACGACGTGACGCTGCTGGACGCGACCCTCGCCTTCGCGCGCCGCAGCGAGACGCTCGTCGCGCCGCCGCCGGCGCGCTGGACGATCGTCCCTTAGCCCTTCGGCTAACCTGCGCGTCCCCCATGGACCGGCTCCGCGGCGCGCTCGGGTTCGTCCTCATCCTCGCCACGGCGTGGCTCTGCTGCCCTCCGTCTCTCAGGCGGCGGGTGCGGCCGCGTACGGTGATCGGCGGCGTGCTGGTCCTGCTCCTGGCGACGCTGCTCGTGCTGAAGAGCCCGGCGGCGGCGCTCTTCGAGGGCGCCGACGCGGCGATCAAAGGTCTGCTCGGCTTCGTGGACGAAGGCTCGCGGTTCGTCTTCGGCGACCTCGCGCGCGCCGACGGGCCCGCCGGCGCGGTGTTCGCCTTCCGCGTGCTGCCGACCGTCGTCTTCTTCGCCGCGCTCGTCTCGGTCCTCTACCACCTCCGCATCCTCCCCTTCGTCGTGCGCTGGATGGGTCGCGGGCTTTCGCGCGCGCTGGGCGTCAGCGGCGCCGAGGCGTTCTCGACGGCGGCCGACGTCTTCGTCGGGCAGAACGAAGCGCCGCTCGCGATCCGCCCCTACATCTCGAGCCTCACGCGCTCGGAGCTGAACGCCTGCATGACCGCGGGTTTCGCGACTACGGCGGGCGGCGTGCTCGCCATGTACGTGCAGATGCTCGACGGGCTCGTGCCGGGGATCGCCGGGCACCTTCTCGCCTGCAGCGTGCTCTGCGCGCCGGCTTCGCTGGTGGTGGCGAAGCTCATGCTCCCGGAGACGGGCGAGCCGGTCACCGGCGCGCGCGTCGCGCCCGCGTCCCCTCCGGGCGCGGCCAACCTCGTCGACGCCGTCGTGTCGGGGACCCTCGAGGGTCTGAGAATCGCCGCGTACATCGGCGCCATGCTGATCGCCTTCACGGCGCTCGTCGCGATGATCGATGCGGGGCTCGGCCGCCTCGGCGAGGCCTTCGGCGGCGAACCGGGCGCGCTCAGCCTCGGCGTGATCTTCGGGAAGCTCTTCTGGCCGCTGGCGTGGGCGACCGGGGTGCCGTCGGAGGACGTGGAGAAGACCGCCGCGCTGCTCGGCGTGAAGACCTCGCTCAACGAGTTCTTCGCCTACACGCAGCTCTCGGAGGCGCTGAAGGCGGACCCCGCGTTCCTCACGCCGAGGGGACGTCTGATCGTCGCGTACGCGCTCTGCGGATTCGCCAACTTCGCGAGCATCGGCATTCAGATCGGCGGGTACGCCGCCCTCGCGCCGG
>DASPNK010000273.1:0-11808 GCA_035626575.1 Planctomycetota bacterium
TGCGGGGATCGCCTTCGCCACCGTGAGCCGGGGACCCGGCCGCTCCGGCGCCGGCGCCGGCGTGACCTCCAGAACTTCGGTCCGCTCGTCGCCTTCGACGGGCGCCGGCGCGCCGCGGGACCGCATGCGGACCCACGCGTCGAGGGTGACGCCCTTCACGAACTTCATCGCGATGAAGTGGTGCCCCTGGTCTTCGCCGACGGCGATCACCGGGACGATGTGCGGGTGGTCGAGCCGGGAGACCGCCTCCGCCTCGCGTTTGAAGCGGCCCACGTACATGGGCTCGAGGACGAGTTCGCGGGGCAGGACCTTCAGCGCGACGTGCCGTCCGAGGGAGCGCTGGCGGGCGAGGTAAACGACGCCCATCCCGCCGCGGCCGATCTCGGACTCCAGCGTGAAGTCCCCGAGGGTTTGACCAATTTCCGCCATGCAGACGCCTGACCGCACCGGCGGAACCGTCGTGAAATCCGACGCCTCTCGCCGCAGGGTCTATCGGCCGAAAGCGCGACGTCATTCACTTGGAGATATGTCGAGGACCGGCGTTCACGGCGCCGGTCTTTGCCCACCCGGCGCCGACGTTTCCCGTCCCGACGTCGCGTAACGACTCCGCACGCGGGTCGCCCTTTCGTCGACCGTCGCGCGCCTTTCACGGCGGCGGCGGTGAAAGGAGCCCGCTCATGAGTCCGTCCGCCGTTCTTCGCGCCCGTGCGCGTCTTGCATCGCTTGCGATCGTCCTGTCCGCACCCGTGCTCGCGCAGGCGCCGTTGGTCGTCGTGCCGCACAGCCAGGTCGCGGCGTTCGACAACCCGATCCACTTCCACGTCGCGGGCGACCCGGCGCTCGCCGGCCACCTGGCCGCGGCCTTCCTCAGCGTCAACAACACGCCTTCCACGGTGTCGGGGACCGCGATCGGCCTTCCCGGCGGCACGGTGTCGCTCCCGTTCACGCCGGATGCGTTGTTGTCGGCGCAGCTTTCCGTCGGCTTCTACGTCGATCCTTCGTACACCCCGGGAGGCCCGCTTCCGACGACGCCGACCGGCCCCTTCTCCTGGCGACTCGCGAACCTGATGAGCACGGCGGGGTCGGCCGATCCGTCGTGGCTCTCGATTCCGTTCTCGTGGAACGGCGCCCTGGCGCCGTATCTGGGGACCCTCTACCTGACCGCGATGACCTTCGACCTCACGGGGGGCGTCGTGGTCCTGACGGGCATGTCGGAGGCGATGCCCGTGCGCTTCGTCGTGCCTCACGGCGGTCAGTACTGGGGCCCGGGCGACGTCGTCTTTCCCGCTCCGATCGTGACGGCCACGAGCACGACGCCGCCGCCGGGCCCGGGCTTCACCAGCGCCGCCGCCGGGACGTCGCAGTGGTGCCCGCTGTTCACGACCTGGTGCGCGCCGGTCCAGACGAACGTTTCGCAGACGTGGGGATGCCTGACGGGGATCGGCCCGGGCACGAGCGTCGGCGACGAATACTGGATCACCTGGGGCGACGCCATGGTGGCCTGCTCCGCATCGACGGGGTACGTCGATTTCGTGTTCCACATGAGCTGCAAGCACCAGATCGACGTCGTGTTGTCGGACGGCGATCTCTGGGCGACGAATTTCCAGTTCTTCCTGCTGGATCCGACGTTCTTCCAGCCGCTGCAGCAGTGCGCCGACCCGGTCGAAGGGTGCGGCGGCTCCCAGGGCTACTGGTACCCGACGGTGAATCCGATCACGGGCCACGGCTTCCTGGCCGACGCCTGTTCGACGGACGTGATCGGCAAAATGACGGCCGAGAAGTTCGCCTGCGTCACCGACAACGACTGCGAGGACTCCTGCTGCCTCGACGGCGTCGTCGTCCGCTTCGACTGCACGCTGCTCTTCAATCTGGTCGCCGCGCTCGGAATCTCCCCCGATCCGACCGCGCCCCTCCTCCGCATCCACGCGGAGCCCTGCTTCTGAACGCGGGCGGGGGCGGCGGCGCCTCAGGTCGTCCGCCCCCCCCCCTGAAACGTCGCGACCGTCGAGCCGCGCGGGGCGGCTCGACGGTCGGAATCGCGTGCGGTCGCGCTGCGGCGAGCGCGTCCGTGCGGCGTCACATGCCGGCGCGCTTCGGCACCTTCTTCATGGCGTGCTCCCACCGGGTCTGCTCGGTGCGGAACGCCTTGTCCCAGAGCTCGGGGTGGATGGCGCGCGCCTGCTCCTCCAGCGCCTCCCAGATTTCGAACGCCTCGTTCTTCACGCGGCGCACCTCTTTGCCCGCCGCGTTCTTCTCCGCGTCGGTCGTGGCCGTGTTGAACTTCTCCGAGGCGATCTTCGCGGCCTCGTTGAGTTTCGCGAGCGCCTGCTCGACGCGCTCCTTGTGGTTCGGAATCTTGTTCTTCAAGGCCAGCCACTGCGCGTCTTCGGCGGCGGCGCGCTCGGCGGCGGCGATCCGCGCCTGCTCGGCGGGCGACGGCCCGGTCGGCGGCGGCGGCGTGGAGGGCGCGACGGACGGACGGCGGCAACCTCCGGCGAAGAGGACCAGCGAAACGACGAGCGCGGCGCGAAACCACGGCGCGCGCGCGGGGAACGGGAGGTGCGTCACGAAAGGCTCCGTGAGCGGGGCCAGGAGGGCGGCGGCCCCGAGGGCAAGGCGGGGCATCGTAGCGAGGCGCCCGCAGGGACCACAGGCCTCAGAGACGTCGGAGACGGGCCATGTACCCGCCGTCGCGCCCCGTGCGGTGCGGGTACCTGAGCCGCTCCTCCTCGAGCTCGTACGCGCCGGGCTTCCGGTTGAGAAAAGCGCCCACGACCCGCCGGTTCTCGTCGGCGAGCAGGCTGCACGTCGCGTACACGAGCACGCCGCCCGGCCGCGTCACCTTGGCCCCGCGCTCGAGAAGGGTCGCCTGCAGCGCGGTCACCCGCGCGACGTCGTCCGGGGCGAGCCGATGGCGCGCCTCGACGCGCTTCATCAGCACGCCGGTGTTGCTGCACGGGACGTCGATCAGCACGCGGTCGAACGGGCCGCCCGGGACGTCGGACCCGTCCAGCTTGAGCAGCTTGGTGGACACGCCCGCGACGCCGAGGCGCTTCACGTTCTCCTGCAGCTTCGCAAGGCGCACGGCCTGCACGTCGCAGGCGAGGATCGACGCCGCGCCGCCCTGGCGCTGCGCGATCTCGGCGAGCAGGGCCGTCTTGCCGCCGACGCCCGCGCAGAGGTCGAGGATCTTTTCCGACGGCGCCGCGCCGAGGAACGCCGCGGTCTCGGCGGGGACGACGTCCTGCACCGTCACCAGCCCGGCCTGCAGCGGCGCGAGGGCCTCCACGGCCCCGGGGATCTCGACCTCCAGCACGTCGCCGAAGCGCCTGAGCACGCGCACGCCCGCGTCGGCGAGCGCCTTCTCGGCGGCCTCGCGCGTCGTCGCCTTGCGGTTGACGCGGAGCGCCAGCGGCAGCGGGTGGTTGCACGCCTCGAGCAGGGCGTCGATCTCCAGCGGCAGCTCGCGCCGCAACTCGGCGACGAAGTCGCGTCGCAGCGCGTACTGCGTCGCCAGATACCGTTCGAGGTCGGCCGACGGATCGGGCAGCACGTCGCGGTCGAACGCCGCGGCGCGGCCGGGCAGCGTGCGCACGTGCCGCCGCGAGCGGAGCGGACCGGGGGGCGTGGGTTCGTGCCTGAAGGCCTCGACGAGACGCCGCAGCACCGCGTTGAGGAAGCCGCGACGCTTCGCCGACTTCCCGGCCAGCTCGACGGTCGAGGCGACGATCAGCGGCGCCGGGGTGTCCGCGTGAAAGAGGAGTTGGAAGACGCCGAGTCGCAGCGCCTCGCGCATCTCGGGCTCGAGCCCGCCCACCGCCGACTTCGTGAACGTTCCCGCGACGGAGTCGAGAGTCCCGGCATGCCGCCGCACGCCGAGGAAGAGGTCCTCCGCCAGCCCGCGGCCGTGCTCCGTCTCCCGCGGCGGTCGGCCGGCGGGCGTGCGAAGGAGTCGGCGATGCGCTTCGGCGCGAGCGGGATCGAGCATGGGACCGGGGAGTTAACAGAAAGCGCGGGCCGACCGGACCCGGCGCGCCCTCACGCGCAACGGTCGCCGACGGCGAGGCGGCGCCCGCGGAGGAACGCGCCCGCGTCCATCTCCGCTTTTCCCGCGGGCTTGACGGCGAGCAGCGCCAGCGCGCCGGCGCCGCAGGCGACCGTCAGCTTCTCGCCCTCGGCGACGACGACCGTCCCCGTCGGCGCGGCGTCGAACGTCCCTTCCGCGACGGCCGCGCGCACGATTCCCAGCTCGTAGACCGCGCCGTCGACGCGCCGCGCTTCGGTCCACGCGCCCGGCCACGGGCGCATCGCCCGCACGCGTCGCTCCAGCTCGACCGCGGGGCGCGTCCAGTCGAGGCGGGCGTCGTCGCGGGAAAGGGTCCGGCAGACCGTGGCCTTCGCGTCGTCCTGGGGTTGCGCGCGGATCTCGCCGGCCTCCCACGCGTCCAGAGTCAGGATCAGCAGGCGCCCGCCGAGCGCCGCAAGCCGATCGTGCAGCGTCGCGGCGTCGTCGTCCGGGAAGACCGGCGTCGTCTCCACGGCGAGCACGGGCCCGGTGTCGAGTCCTTCGTCCATGATCATCACCGCCGTCCCCGCGATCGGGTCGCCCGCGGCGATCGCCGCCGCGACGGGCGACGCGCCGCGCCACCGCGGAAGCGCCGACCCGTGGAGGTTGACGCAGCCGAGCCGAGGCAGGCCGAGGACCTCTCGACGGAGGATCTGCCCGTAAGAGACGACCACGATCAGGTCGGGCGCGGCCTCGCGGAGCCGCGCCGTCGCTTCCGGCGCGCGGAGCTTCTCGGGCTGGAACAGCGGAAGGCCCAGCTCTTCGGCGAGGAGCTTGATCGGAGACGGCTTGGGCTCGCGACGGCGACCCGCCGACCGGTCGGGTTGCGTGACGACGAGAGCCGGTCGGCGCCGCGAGGCGGCGAGCGCGCGGAGCGCGGGCGCGCCGAACGCGCCGGTTCCGCAGAAGACGACCCGCTGAGAAACGTCCGACGCCGACATGACCGCGCACGATAGCTCGACCCCGCGCCGCGCTGGGGCCGGCGCCGGCGCGTGTTTGAATGCGCGCGTGACCTCCGCCGCGACTCCCGCCTCCCCGCCTGCGCGCGGCCGCGCAGGAGCCGCGCTCGCGGCGGCGACGGCGGCGGCCCTGGCGGCGCTGATCTACGCGCCCTATCTCGACCTCGGCTTCTACGCGGACGATTTCGGGCAGCTGCGGGAGATCCGGCGCGACGTCGAGCGCGGCGCGTTTCCCGGTCTCGCGTCGGCGCGCGCCTCGGAGGAGGACGGCCGCGTCACGCTCGCGCTGTGGAGGCCGGTCCTCGAAGGGATCAACGCCGGGCTGATGGCGACCGCGCCGCGGGACGACGCGGGGCGCGTCGCGCGCCCGGATCCGCGCGCGGAGCACGCCGCGTCGATCGCCGCGCGCGCCCTGCTCTGCGCCCTCGTGGTCGGCGTCGCGCGGAGGCTCGGCGCCTCGCCGACCGCCGCGCTGCTCGGCGGCGTCCTTTCGGCGGTGCATCCGGGTCCGTCCAACGCCGTGTTGTGGATCGCCGCGCGCGGCGATCTCCTCTGGCCCGCCTTCACGCTCGCGGCGGCGCTCGCCGCGATTCCGCCCGCCGGCCGCGCGGGCGGGCGCGGGCGCGTCGCCGTCGCGCTCGCCCTCTACGCCCTCGCGCTCGGCTCCAAGGAGACGGCGGTGATCGGCGGCATCGCCGTCGCGGCGGCCTTCGTGGCCGGCGCGCGGCGCGGAGGCTGGACCCGCGGGCGCGCGACGGCGGGCGTCGTCGGGACGCTTGCGCTGGTCGGCGGATACCTCGCGCTCCGCCGCGCCCTGTTCGGCGCGGCGGCGGCGGCGTATCCCAACGTCGATCCCGAGGCGCCGATCGCGTCGCTCGCGCGGGCCGCGCTCGGCGCGGCGCGGCCGACGGCGATGCGTCTGTTCGGCGGCCGTTCCTGGAGCCAGAACGATCCTCTTTGGGCCGTCGCGCTCGCGGTCGCGGCGACCGCCGCCGTCGCCGCGACCGTCGTCGCGACGACGCTCGCCGCGCTCCGACGCCCGCGACGCCCGTCGGCCCTCTTTACGCTCGCCTTGGGCGCCCTCTCCCTGTTTCCGGTGCCGCTCCAGCCGTCGCTGGTCGCGGACGTGATGTTCGGGCGCCTGCTCGTCGGGTGGACGGCCGCGCTCGCCCTCGCGGCGGCGACGACGATGGATCGAGCACCCGCCGTTCGGAAGGCGTCGGTCGTCTCCGCCGCGCTCCTCGCCGCCAACTTCATGGTCGACCGCGGCGACGCGTTCCGCTGGCACGCGTCGTTCGACGCGCCGCGCCGAAGCGTCGCCGAAGCGGTCGAAGCGGCGCCGGGCGTCCTCGCGCTGATCGTGCCGCCGCGCGCGGCGCCGGCGGCCCCTCTCATCCCCGACTGGTCGACGCTGCCCGCGCTGGCGCCGCCTTTCCTCCCTCCCGACGTCGCCGTGCTGCGCTTCGCCTCGGACGCCGACTTCGAAGACCTGCCCGACCCGTCCGCGCCGGGCCGCCCCGTCTGGGCGACGTCGCGCCCGCTCGTGGTCGCGCGCGGCGGCTACGACCTCGACGCCGTGCTCCGGTTCCGCACGTCGACGTTCCCCGCGTTCGACGCCGCGGCGCCGTCGACCCGCGCCGCGCGCCTCGAGGACGGCGGCGCCGCCGCTGTTTTCGATCCGCCGCCGCCGCCGCGCGCGTATCCCGCGCTGACGTTCGAGGTCGACGCCTCCGCCGCGGGCGCGACGCTCTTCGGCGAAGGAGACCTCCGGCGCGGTCCGCTCCGCTTGCCGACCGCGTGGTCGGGCCCGCGCCGATTCGCCTTGTGGCGCGACGGCCCGGACGCGTCCGTCGAGCGCCTGCGCCTCGAACCGCCGGAGGGCGCGGCGTCGCGTCCCATGTTCCGCAGCGCCGAGCTACGCCGAGAGCGGGCGCTGCTGGCGATCGTCGAGCCCGCCTCCGGCGCGACGTGGTCGCTCTCCGCGCCGGCGCCGCGCCTGCGTCTCGCGGACGGCGCGGGCTGGCCGCACCTCCGGCTGCACCTGACCGTCGAGTCGGCGCGCGGCGCCGCGCAGCACGACGTGACGCGCAGGTTCGAGGCGGGCCTCGTCGGCGAGGAGGCGCGCACGCTGAGCTACGACCTCGGGGCGGACCCGTCGGGGCCGGCGGCGATGCTGCGCTTCGCCGGCGCGCGCCTCTTCGAGGGCGCCGAGGGGGAGGTGCGGCTGATCGTGTCGGCGTCGACGTCGGCCGCGCCGGACGGCCCGCCGCTCGCGCGCGCCGCGCCGATCACGCTCCTCCTGCGACCGTAGGCGGCGCAGGGGCGACTGATGGCGCGGCGACGCGCGCGCGGCGCGCCGGGGAGCCGGCGCGCCGCGGCGTCGTTCAGAACGACAGCATCGTGTAGACGTCGAAGCGCAGCGCGTTGCCGATGCCGAGCGCGAGGTACTGGGTCTCCCAGTAGATCGCGTCCGCGCCGACCATCCAGCCGCCGCCGAGGTCGTACTTGGCGCCGAGGTACATCGTCCAGTTCTTATCGCGGCCGCCCGCGGCGAGGTCGTCGTTGTCGGGGTTGTCGATCGACACGCCGACGCTGAGCGTCAGCTCGTCGCAGCGGAACTCGAGCTCCGCCCAACCGCCCCACGTCGAGATCTCGTCGCCCGCGCCGTTGAATGACTGCGCGATGCCGCCCCGCACGTCCGCCAACGCCTGGCCGACGAAGCCTTCGCTGCGGAACGAAAGGCAGTCGATGATCGGCAACACGACGTCGTAGCCGAACGCCCAGCCGTGCGCGTGGTTGTCGCCGTCGTAGACGTTCGTGTCCGCCTCGGAGCGAGCCCAGTACGCCCACGCGCCGGCGTTGATCATCTTCTTGTCGACCCAGCCCGGCGTCGCGACGCCGAACCGCGCCTGGAGGTGCGGATGGCCCGCGTCCCAGCCGTCCTTCTGACCGTTGGCGTCGATGTCCGCCGCGTCGACGGCGCTGGTGAGGCCCGCCGAGATCTTGAGCTGGAAGGACGTTTCGGCCGCGTCCCCGCCGTCCCACATGAAAGTGGCCATCGGCCGGCGATCGCCGAGGTTGCCGGCGTTCCAGAGGAGCGTCTCGGCGTTGACCGCGGGGTTCAGCGGAGCGATGGTGTCCCAGTCCTGACCGACGCGGATCGCGACGTCGCCGAAGTCGGCGTTCAGGTACGCGAGGCGGATGCGCGGCGTGTGGCGCGACTCGTCGCGCACCTCGCGCACGGACGTCACCGGCGAACCCGACGTGGCGACGGACTTGACCGGCGTGTTCGCGAAGTCGGTCTCCAGCTTGCCGGTCAGCTCGGCGCCCGCCGCCTTGCCCGCGTTCAGGTCGAACGCGAAGCGTGTCAGGCGGACGTCGTAGGTGAACTCGTCGTCGTTGCTGAGGACCGTGCCGCCCGTGCCGTCGCCTTCGCGCAGCACCCATTGCGGCAGGTGCGGATCGTTGAAGCGCCCGGTGCTGTAGTAGGCGTCGGTGCGCAGGAACCCATAGAACCGGATCGGGTTGCCCGACTTGGTCAGCTGCTTCCAGTTGACCGAGTCCTGGAGCCGCGCGTTGAGCGTGTTCAGCTCGGTCTCGACCGCGGCCTCGGTCTCCTCCGCCTTCCGTTCCTCGGCGAGGGCGCCGAGTTTTCCTTCGAGCTCCTGGTTGCGCGCTTCGCTGGCGCGCAGCCGCTCGAGGATCTCCTGGTTCTGCCGTTCCAGCGCGCGGAGCCGCTCATCGGCGGTGGGCTCCTGCGCGACGAGCGGGGCGGCGAGGGCCGCCGCCGCGCACCATGTGGCGAAGCGCTTCATGCTGTCCTTTCTCCTCTGACCATGCGGAGCGCCGCGGCGACCGCGGCGCGGAACCGTCCCGTGCGGATCAGACGTCTTCGTACGCGAAAGCCCGGTCCGCCTTCACCGACTTCCCGTCGACTTCCGCCACGGGGTAGATGAAGAAGTTGAGCCGCCCCGACGCCGGCGACGGCGTCAGTTCCAGATCGCGGCCCAGAGTAAACGAAATGCGGTCCTCGGTGAGCGCCCCGAAGTAGTACTGCGCCATCGAGGGGTCCTTGTCGGCCTCGGAGATGTCCACCGGCACCCAACCGAGATCGGGGGAGAAGAACTCCGCCCAGCAGTGGTAGCCCTTCACCTCGCCCTTGCCGCGCGTCTCCGGCAGCGGGAATCCCATGAAGAACCGCACCGGAATCCCGCGGGAACGACCGAAGCTCATGAACATCGAGTGGAAGTCCGTGCAATTTCCGAACCCGGACTCGCACGCCCAGTTCGTATCGCCCCGGCCCCAGCCCTCGCCGTCCTTGCTGTAACGCATGCGCGACAGCACGTCGTCGTAGAGCGCCCGGGCGACGTTCACGTGGTTCGTCTCGCCGCGCGCGACGGTCGCCGCAAGTTGCGCGGGTTTCCCTTCGTTCGGCACCATGGCGTCGGCGCCGAGCCAGCGCGCGACCTGCTCCTGCTGCTCGGGCGTCGGCTTGCCCGCTCCCGCCTTGCGGAAGTCGTTGTTCATCTGTTCCCGCCTTACGACTTCCGAGCGGGTCGTGATCTTCACGGGCGCGGCCGGATTCGGCACGGTCACGCACCAGAAGCGGTTGTCGCCGCGCGCGTCCGAGCCTTCGACGACCGACGCCCCGGGCGGCGCGTCGATGCGGGCCGAGACGACTTCCTGCACTTCGCCCTCGGCGCGGGGCCGGGGAATCCAGACCGTCAGCTCCCGCGCGCCTGCGGGGATCTCGTTCACGGTGGTCGTGTAGTCGAAGCGGAACCGGCGCACGGCGGGGGCGTCGGCCACGGTGACGGAGCGCACGGCGTCGACGCGGGCGGCGCCCGCCGGGACGGCGGTCGTCTCCCCGCGGCGGCTCGAACAGGCGGCGGCGAGGATCAGGCTCGCGAGCGCGGTCGCACGAAACAACGGATGCATCGGGTCTGCTCCCTTTGCGGCCGCGCCGGCGACGGGCGACTCGAAGACCGAGTCGTTCTCAGGATCCGGACCGGACCCGCCCGCCGGCGCGAGGCCGGCGGTGGATTCACGTCGGATGGAGGCGGAAGACCTGTCCTGAGGGGGTCACTCGGCGCGCAGGGTAAAGACGCCGGTCCGCGCCGTCAACGTTTCGGCGCGTCGACGCAGGGGCGCGGCGGAAGCCGTCAGGCAGGGGGCGGCGACGCGCCGAGGAACCGCGCCCGCCCCGCGACCATCGCGGCGAGCTTCCGTTCCGCGACCGCGGCGGACGCCACGGGGTTGTCGGCGAAAGTCGCGAACCCGCAGTCGGGCACGAGCAGCAGCCGGTCGGCGCCGAAGAGCCGCGCCGACGCTTCGAGGCGGCGCGCGACGTCGTCCGCGGACTCGATCCGCTCCGACTTCTGGTCGACCATGCCGAGGCCGAGGCGGAGGCGGCGCGGCAGCTCGCGGAGGATCTCCGCCTCCCCCGCCCGCGGCGTGCACATCTCGAGGAGCAGCGCTCCGACCTCCAGCGCGCCGAGAAGGTCGATCAACGGTCGGTAGTCGCCGGTCAGAGCCGCCGCGACGTCGCGGGTCCAGTTGCCGCGGCACACGTGCAGCGCGAGGCGCTCCCGGGGCGCGCCGCGGACGACCTCGTTGATCAGATCGCGGGCGAACGCCAGCTCGGCGCCGGACTCGCCTTTGGCGGACAGCGCGCCGCACATGAAGCTCCGCCCGCCCGCAGGGCGTCCGTGGACGACTTCGGTCAGGACGGGCTCGTCGAGCTGGACGACGTCGACGCCGTCCGCCAGCAGGAAGGCGATCTCCTCCCGCAGCACGCGGACGACGTCGGCGGCGAGCGCTTCCCGCGAGGCGTAGGCGCGGTCGGCGAGGCATTCGAGCCACAGCGTGCGCGCGAGAAGGTACGGGCCGGGCAGCGCGACCTTGCGCGGGCGCCGCGTCACCGTCGCGAGGAAGCGGGCTTCGTGCAGGGCGAGGGGGCGCGAGCGGCCGAGCGGGCCGAACGCCACGGGATGCCGGACTTTGTCCGCCGGCACGTCCAGCGACGCGAAGTCGCGCGCCAGGTTGTCGGGGTCGTCGACCAGCGGGAGCAGGTCGACCAGCGGCACGAGGCGGCAGTTCTGCAGACGGTCGCCGACGAAGCTCGCATAGTTGTCGCGGCGCTGCTCGCCGTCGACGACGACGTCGACCCCGGCGCGCTCCTGCGCCTGGACCGCGAGGCGGACGGCGTCGTCGGCGGTCGCCTCGAATTCTTCGGGCGACAGGCGCCCGGAGAGGCGTTCGTGGAGCGCGCGCAGGAGCCAGGCCGGCCTCGGCCAGGACCCGATGCCCATGACCGCGAGAGGCGGGAGCGACGGCGCCGGCCGGGGAGGCGGCGGCGCGTCGGCGAAGACGGGCGTCTCGACGGGGAAAGCGAACCGCGCGGCGGCGCGCGCCGCGACGGTCTGCGCGCCCGCCGCGGCCGGCGCCGGCGTCGCCGCGGGCGTCGGCGCCTCGGCGACCGCGCGGCGCCCGCCGCCCACGTCGAACGCGCCTTTGGAGACGAGGAAGCTCCGACGCGCGCCTGCGCGCGTCCAGGACACAAGCGCGTTGCCCGTGAGGCGGCACCACGCCGGGAGGTCCTGCTCGACGGAGGTCTCGGTGCTCCGCACCTCGAGCAAGCGCCCCGACGGCAACGGATCGAGCGCGCCGCGGATCAGGAGCAGGAGCCCGGAGCCGCAGTCGAGGTCGCCGCCTTCGAGCACGGCGTCGGGCGCGAACGCGTGGCGCGGAACGGGCGCGTCGGTCATGGGGCGACGACGGACG